>JBAZOX010000282.1:0-3348 GCA_041648535.1 Desulfobacteria bacterium
AATGTCACCAAACTTACAGGCTCTTGTCTTATAAATCTCAATGCCTCCTCCCCATTTTCAACAGTGTGTATATTAAAGATGGGTTTTAAGATCATCCTTAGAGATTCCCGGGGTCCCAACTCATCATCCACTATTAAAACGCTTGCTTCCTCTTTCACATCAAAACCTCCACAGGAAAATTATAGGTCAAACTTCTTCTCGCTAAAAAGCTTAATGCACGCACCTACCACTCGAGAATCATAAAGCAAACCTCTATTCTGTGAAATCTCCTCTAATGCCTTCTCTATACCCAGAGCTGGTCTATAGGGTCGATGGGATGCCATTGCCTCGACAACATCAGCCACAGCCAGGATCCTTGCTTCCAATGTAATATTTTCGCCTGACAGTCCTTTGGGATAGCCAGAGCCATCCATCCTTTCGTGATGTTGAAGTACCATTGGGCAAATAAGCCAGGGCAATTCCAATGTTTTCAATATGTCACGACCAACCTGAGGATGAGCTTTGACCATATTCATCTCAGAATCGCTCAATCTACCAGGCTTACTCATGATTTCGGCCGGAACATATATTTTGCCGATATCATGAAGAATCCCAGATATACGGATTGTTTCAATCTGTTCTTTTGGAAGCCCCATCTCTTCAGCTATAGCCGAGGCAAGCCTAGCCACCCGTTGCTGATGGCCAGATGTATAAGGGTCCCTTGTTTCAACTATCGCAGCTATAGCCTGGATGGCTCCATCCATAGCTCTTTGCAACCTTTCATAACTTTGCTCCAGTTTTTCCTCAGCCAGCTTACGCTCTGTAACATCCATAAAATTTCCTAAAGTGGCCCTCTTGCCCTGGAACTGGATGGATGTGAGCTGCTCAGCAACCCATCTACTCTCGCCGCTTTTACACAGGTATCTGTATTGATACGGAGAAACGCGCTCCCCTTTCAACATCTTCACTGCATTTTCCCTGACCATCTCCCTATCCTCAGGATGGACAATGTCGAAAGGCTCTATATCTAACAGTTCACTCTCAGTGTAGCCCACACTTTTCTGGAAGGTAGAGTTCACAAGTTTAAACCCTCTGTCCTGGATTATATATATGCCAACAGGTGAACTATTAATTATCTCCAACAACAGTTTCTCAATTTGCTTGTGCTCGGTGATGTCCCATGAGAGTATTAATACACCCTCGGGCACAGGCTTCATGCTGAGCTGAAACCAGCCTTTACTGCCATTGGGGAAGGCAAATTCGTTTTCCATCACATGTGAGGTACGTTTTTCCATGCAATCTCTCAGCTTCACAAACATTTCCGTATCCTCAATGCCGGGGTACATCTCCATCATGGTGCGGCCCAGCAACTCTTTCTTGGTCTTGGAGCTGTGTCTGACTGCGGCGTCGTTCAGATACAGATAACGCCAGTCAAAGCCGATAATCTTGCAACCCTCGAGTAAAATACCAAGCATATCCTGGTAGTATTTATAAGATTTAAGCATAGCCTTTTTCTCTCTATACTGACTGCTTTTTCTTATACTGACTGAACTATAGGCAACGTCACTGGTCATTAGTCATCGGTCATTGGTTAAGTGTGGAAAATTGATCGCTTTTACCAGTGACAAATGACTATTGACAAATGACATTCACTATAGACAGCATAGAATATGCCTAAGTCTCCTTGTAATAAGCAAAAAAGCCACTTACGCCGTGTAAGTGGCTTAAAAATAAATCAAATTTTTTTGTGTAATCTACTATTTGGGGATGGGAAGGATTGATACAGACAGGTTACTAATGAACATTTCTGTACGGCTTTTTGTGGCAAGGAAAGGAAACTGATTAATATTAGAAGGTATTTTCCCTTTGCCTAGACTGTACATTTTTGAACAATATGTGGTTGAACAGATCACTCTGTTGTAGCCTGAATACCCAATTTGTCCATTTTGTACTTTAATATCCTCCTGCTTATACCCAAAAGTTCAGCAGCTTTGCTTTGAACATAATTCGTCTTTTCCAATGTATTTAAGATAATGTCCCTTTCGAATTCTGCTTCTGCCTTTTCAAATGATAGTTTTCCTTCCAACACAGCCTCTTTAATCAAGTTTAATTTAGCATTGCCTCTGATATTCGACGGCAAATCCTCTGGGAGCACCCTACTGTTCTTGGATAAAAGTGTAATTCGAGCAATAATGTTCTCCAGCTCCCGAATATTACCGGGCCAGTTATATTCTATAAGTAAATCCAATGCTTCACTGGATATACTTTTTGCCTTGACCTCTTGTTCTTTCATAATTCTATTGAGAAAATGATTTACTAATAAAGGAATGTCCTCTTTTCTCTCTCTTAAGGGCGGCAGATATATAGGAACCACTTTTATCCTATAGTAAAGGTCTTCTCGAAGGGCTCCATTGGCCACAGAATCTTCGAGGTTTCTGTTGGTAGCGGCTATGAGTCTGACATCTACGTTTATGGTCTCCGTCCCTCCAACCCTGACCAATTCCCTCTCTTGCAAAAATCTCAAGATTTTTGCCTGGGTGGCTAGGCTGAGTTCGCTAATCTCATCGAGAAACAGGGTTCCAGAATCAGCCAGTTCAAATCGGCCTAATTTCCTTCCATAGGCATTGGTAAATGCCCCTTTTTCATGGCCAAATAATTCGCTTTCTATAAGGGTTTCTGGTATTCCTGCACAGTTAATAGCAATGAATGGCTTTCCCTTTCTATTACTATTAAAGTGGATAGCCTTTGCCACCAGTTCCTTCCCTGTCCCACTTTCTCCTTCAATTAACACTGTGGTTTTACTGTCAGCAATCTGCTTGATTGTATCGAAAATCTCTCTCATAATCCCTGTGTTACCAACAATATTCCCAAAACTATAACCCTTATCTATCTCAGCCCTCAGTATCTTCACCTCATTCCTTAAATCCTGGGTTGAGATGGCCTTTTTGATAATCAATCTTATTTCATCAAGGTCAAAAGGCTTGGTTATATAATCATACGCCCCTAATTTCATGGCATGAACGGCAGTTTTAACCGTTTTTGTAGCTGTTATCATTATTACAGTTATATCCTTATCTATTTCGTTAATTCTCTCCAATACAGCCAGCCCGTCCATTCCAGGCATGATTATATCTAAAAGAACCAGGTTAGGTCTAAGTCTCTCAATTATACCAAGGGCTTCCTCTCCAGTGGTAGCTGTTATAATGTCGTACTCCTTGTCGAAGATCATCTTCAAGGATTCCCTGGTACCTAGCTCATCATCTACTATAAGCAGCCTCTTCATACTTGTTCCCCAACTATCCAAAGCCCCTTACTGGGAAGTTTTAATCCCTTCATGATCCTTCACTTAGGGCAACAGGTAGCTTTATC
>JBAZOX010000283.1:0-3325 GCA_041648535.1 Desulfobacteria bacterium
TGAAGAAGGACTCAAACTTCTGGTGAAGGCTCGCGAAGAGACCGGGCTTCCCATAGTGACCGAAGTAATGAGCCCTGATACCGTAGGTATTGTGGCGGAAGCTGCGGACCTGCTCCAGATAGGCGCGAGGAACATGCAGAATTTCGATCTGCTGCGCGAAGTCGGAAGGATAAGGAAACCGGTCCTCCTTAAGCGCGGGATGAGCGCCACGCTGGAAGAGTTCCTTGCCGCTGCGGAGTACATTCTTGCCGAGGGGAACCCCCATGTCATCCTCTGCGAGCGCGGCATCCGCACCTTCGAAACCGCAACGCGCAACACCCTGGATCTCTCGATAGTTCCGCTGATCAAGGAGATATCGCATCTGCCGGTCATGGTCGACCCCTCCCACGCCACCGGAAAGCGGAGCCTTGTCGCTCCCATGTCCAAAGCGGCCCTCGTGTCCGGAGCCCACGGCGTACTGATCGAGGTCCATCCGGAACCTGAAAAGGCGCTGTCCGACGGACCGCAGTCCCTCACTTTTGCAGGATTCGAGCAACTTATGGCGGAGTTGAAACGTCTGAACTCATATCTCGGTTATTGAGCAGAGCGGCTGCAAAAACACCTTCCCCTCCTGCAAATGACGTAAAAAAACCGGCAAGAGTGAATCCGGAAAAGTGATTACCTCATTAAAAATTAGGCCTAGCATCAGGCGTTTATAGCCATAGAAATATATTTTTCGGAGATTTGGCGCTTTACTTGCATAGTTTCAACGCATACGATAAACAAGGAGAGATAAATGAAGACCTTGAAACGCTCCATGATAATCCTGTTGTCCACATTACTGCTGACCAGCTGGGCTGTACCTTCCTTTGCCTCTGACAATGCTTTCAGGGATCTTTTCGAAAACTCCCTGTATGGCGGCCTGGCCGGAACCCTGGTGGGAGGAGCGCTCCTCGTATTTACCAAGAAACCGTCCGATCATCTTGATTATCTCGCTGTCGGAGCCGCCACCGGCGTTCTTGCCGGCGTCACCTACAGCGTGGTAAAGCAGTCCAGATCACTTGTCGCCATAGAAGACGGCAATATAAAACTCGCCATGCCGACGGTCATTCCAGAATTCCAGGAAACCGGCGTAAAGGGAGCGTCGTCACTCATGCTGAAGGCCGAGCTTATAAGGGGTAAATTCTAGCTCCGGACTGTCTAACAGCTTTGCTTGGAAGGGGTGTCTGAGGGCGGACACCCCTTTTTGTTTTTGCGGACAGGAGTACATGACTACTCTTTTTGTCAACCAGGCAAACCGGTTCAGAACGCGTACATCGAAAGCTTCAACGGCAAGTTCCGGAGTGAATGTCTGAACGATAACCTCTTGGCCTGCACAGCGCCCGGGATATAATCGAAGATTGGCGACAGGATTACAACTCTGAGAGACCGCACAGTTCATTGAATAACATGACACCTTATGAATTTGTTACTCGTTTCAAAGAACAACAGACCAAAATCACTAAGTTAAAACTGGTTCAATCAATGGGGTAAGGTCATGGAAACAAAAAAGCCCCAATGACCGGGCGGCCATAGGGCTTGAGAGGTGTTTGAGCAGAACTAAGACGCGGATTTCGTGGAGATTTTGACGTAGGTTAATCCATGCCCTTGTCTGGACGGTTTTATTGCAATATTTCCTTATTGCCATTAAAAAAAATGAAAATTTCAGAATTATAAAGAATCCAAGGAAATATGCAGTACCTTTCGGGTTTGTAATCGAATAAGCTCAAAGCTTTTTCAATGCTGGGTGCATCAAATCTTTCACCATAAGTGTAATTATAAAACAAAAATCCGCCGATTCGATAGTTTTTCAAGCGCTCCTTTAGATCCTTGACCTCCTTCTCGTTGAGAGAGGTGGGTATCGTGACGGCTTTCCTGCGGATATGATAAGGTATTTCCGGCGCTAGGGTTCTACTGAAAATAATAAATACATCATCATATTGGGTATAAGCATCGACTGCATTATTAATTTTTGAAAAATCAAATTGAGGATCTTGCTTCTCCCAGTAAACTGAGAAGAAATGTTTGGTACAGAAAAAGATCATTACACAAAAAAGAATCAATCCGGTAATTCGCTTCAATGTCTTCTGCGACTCTAGCAAGTCAGTGATAATAATTCCTATTGCAACGATGAGGAAAATACCATTCGCGTAAGGATAGTACGAGTGAACATTGTGGAGATTGGTAAAAGTGATCTGAGTAATCAAGAAAAACCCTAGCGAAACGAGGGCGAGCTTAGCACGTTTTTTGCCACAAAGAACAATTGATGCAATACAGATGGTCGCGAATACACTATTACCAGTCAGGTCGTACACAGTCCTTGAATAAAACCTTTTCCATGTATCCGGATTTAATCTTTGGCTTACTGTCCCGAAAACCCAGTCGTAAACTCCATGCGAAGTAAGACCTTTTGCAAGTGGGTTGAGGGCTTTGACCGAATCTGCATAGGTGGTCCAACTATAAGTAGCCAAAAATGGTACGAAAATGGTAACAAGTATGAGCACCAATAACTGATTTCGGTATTCTTTCCAGCTGTATCTATTATAAATATTCGAAGTAATAGCAAGGATAGAACAAACCAGAAAGGCAAAAAAAGTAGTTACCTTCACCATTCCGGCCAATGAACCGGTAAGTGCAATTCCGGCCAGAATGTGCCAACCGGCACGACTGATAGTGAGACGTTTCAGGTAGAGAACAACAAACCAGAGATAGTACATTGACAATGAAAGAACAGTAGACTCGATCAAAAAAGACCGCGACCAGAAAACATACAGTGGACTCATGCAATATAGTACAAGGATAAGATACCGTTGCCGCTTGGAAAGCTCGTAAATACCCAGAATTTTGAATAACGGGTACAGAGATGTTAAAAAAAACATTTCGCTGACAAATTTACCCGCTTGATCTAAGGGGAACATGCCCGATTTTACGACAAGGGCTACGACCCACTGGTATAATGGAAACTCCATAGGTGTGGACCATGGAGGCCCTACCAAGGGGGTTTCATAGGCGAACCAAGAACTACCTTCTAGGAGATATCGGACCGATAAAGCGGTTTGTGTCTGCCTATAGCCATAGAATGGAGATATCATGCTAGTCCATCCTTTGGCTGAGACTGCAATCAAGAACAGGATACTTAGCAGGAAAGCAATCTTGCACACCGTATTAGAATAAATCTTGTTCCACAGCATTAACTATTTCCTTTCATTATTAAGCATCAAAACATGTCTAGTGTGGAAACAACAAAGTTGTGAGGCATTAATTTCTATGTAATCACTAAATCTAGATATAGGAGTAGATGAAGGAG
>JBAZOX010000284.1:0-3323 GCA_041648535.1 Desulfobacteria bacterium
AACATGTTATGTCATCTATGCACCTTGGGGTAAGCAAATCCATAGACCTGGGAAACTGCTGCGATATAGACGAGGCTGAGACAATGGAGTATCTGGAAGAAGACCCTGAAACAAGGGTTATTGCTATGTACATGGAGAGTATCAGGGCAGGCAAGCGATTTATGGAGGCTGCGAAAAGGGTCACTAAAAAGAAACCCATAGTGGTATTTAAAACAGGACGGACGGAGGATGGGCTGAAGACCGCTGCATCTCACACAGGCGCTATAGCGGTAGATGATACAGTATTCGATGTTGCGCTGAGACAGGCTGGGATTATAAGGGCTTTTGACCTGGATGAATTCCTTGATCTTACAAAGATATTTGACTCCACACATATACCAAAAGGAAACAGGATAGCGGTTATAACTTACAGTGGCGGTATTGGATCAATGGTTGCCGATGCCTGCGGAGAGTTTGGCATGAAGCTGGCTGAATTCTCAAAGGACACTATTGAAAAGGTTAGACCGTTCTTGCTTCCATCCACAAAGACATCAAATCCCTTAGACTGTTTTGCTGTCGGGGTACCGCTGGATATAAATGATGTATATCGGGCATCTCTAGCTGCCTTTATGGGCGATCCAAATGTGGATATAGTCCTTCTCTGCCTTATGGTCAACAGGTGGGTTTGGAGTGTAGATTTAAACCGTGTGCTGAACGATTTGAAGCAATACCAAAATAAGCCGGTAGCAGCCTGGGTAATAGGTGAGGATACGTTGGTGAGAGAACAGACCGGCACCTTTGAACAAAATGGCATCCCTGTCTTTGCATCCCCTGAAAGGACAATCAGGGCATTAGGTGCCCTGTGGAGATATCACTCCCGTATCTTTGAAAGATAGGGATTACATTTTACCACGTAAGGAAGTAAGAGCTTCGAAAAAGAATCCCTTTTCGCTTCAGCATACATCAGGTGTGACCTGCGAAGGATTGGAGAGAATATGGACACAATCTACTGGTTTTGGGACTTATTCGTCCACCTGGACGTGCACATGGGAGAGGTGATCAAAACATACGGAATTTACACTTATGCCCTGCTATTTATCATTGTTTTCTGTGAGACCGGACTGGTGGTGACGCCAATTCTGCCCGGCGATTCCTTGCTGTTCTCGGCCGGGACGTTTGCGAGCTTGGGATACATGGATGTCTGGTTACTTTTTGTCTTGCTTTCGGTCGCCGCCATCGCGGGAGACACCGTGAATTACTGGATTGGACACTACCTGGGGACCAAGGTATTCCAATACAAGAAATCCCGTTTTTTCAACCCGGAGCACCTCAGGCGCGCTCACAAGTTCTATGAGAAGTACGGTGGAAAAACCATCATCATCGCCCGGTTCGTGCCCATCATTCGCACTTTCGCTCCATTCGTAGCCGGGATCGGCTCCATGAGTTACGGCCGTTTCATCGCTTACAACGTGATAGGCGGACTGGCCTGGGTCTTGATCTGCGTGTTCGCCGGATACTTCTTCGGGAATTTGCCCTTCGTGAAGAAGAACTTCTCCCTGGTCATCCTGGCTATCGTCTTTATCTCCATCCTGCCGGGCGTCATCGAGTTCTTGCGGCACCGGGCAACCAGGGGCTGTGGGGTGCGTGACTGATGTACGACTGGATTGCCATAATCATCCTCGGTTTAAAATTTGTATGCTCTGGAGCTTTAAAGTTGGGCGAAAATAGACTTTCTAAATAAATGGAATTTTAACAAAAAGCAGAGGTAACCTATGAAATACCCGCTGGAAGGGATCCGGATATTGGAGTGGGGAATTTTTCAGGGGAATTAACTAAATTAGCACTGCGTGTTTCGACATCTATCGCTTCTTATAGACAGTAATCCTCTTTCCTATTCGGCCTGCTGAAAGAAGCTCTTTAAATGCTTCGTGTTCAATATAGCCAACGAGTATGGCCCCTTGTTTCAACTCTTTAGCCAATTTCTCTTCAAGACGTTTCTCTTCAAAGCTGCCGCTCATAAAATAGTAGATAACATCATATCCGGAAAAGTTTGCCTCAAAGAAATCACCCCTGATAAGTTCTGTTTTAGACAGATCAAACCTATTGGATAGTTTGTCCCGAGCCTTGAGACTTGAATTAAATATATCCTCGTCGAATTCAATTCCAGTTGAGGCAGCGCCAAAAAGAGATGCTAAAAAAACGACCCTTCCATCACCACTTCCAAGATCGAGGAAGCGAATCCCAGGTTTCAATACCTTATTGAATGCCGTCAATACGTTTGGGTCCTTTATTCTGGTTGGGACAAAGATACCTTTTTCGACATAATAGCCCCCTGTTTTAAAACTGAATAATTGATTCTCAATCTTCTTTGACAGAGACTGATCACACGCTTTTACTATAATATCTATCATTTCCTCTGTGATTACCTGAGATGACTGAGTATGAATAGGGAATAGATTTCCTTTAATTGGGGACTTATCTTCTGCAATGCAATAAGGCGCTATAGAATAAGAAATAAATAAGAAAAGAGTAGACAGGACAAATCTTAGAAGCAAAATATCGTTTTTTTTGTTGGTATGAACAGCTTTTATATTTGACATTATATTCTCCTCAATAATTGTATTGCCATCATCCAATGAACTATTTTATGAGTTTTGAAAAGTCGTCTAACTGAAAGATGACTTTTCTTGACAGGCGATTCTGGACTATTACTCGTAAAGGATGCGAAGGGGGACAACTTATTACATAGTTTTCTGTAAGTTACCACATAAACACAACAACTTGCAGGCTCAAGTGATGTTTTGTCAGGATTTTGTTTTAGGAACGGCTATCCCTATTACGACGCTTTGATTTTCGTAGGGGCATTACCTTAAAAAGTGACCATAATGAAGGCGATGATTTACTATATCTGACTTTATATCTTTTATAGACATCCTTTCGCGGATTATGTAACGGTATAATCCTGCCTTCGAGATGTCGCCGATAAATAGGGCACCAACAAGCCTGGTTCCGTCCGGGGTAAAAACCAATTTACGATAGATATTTGGAGTGGCTGCAATGTGTGTCTCGTAATCGGTACCCTTCGTATGAACGATACCCATGGACACAAATGGTTCATCAGCGACTTGGGTTGCATTTAAAATGCCAAAGGTTCCTGAATAAGCACTTGGCTGGCCAGCCATATTCCGTCCAGCACAGCTACCCATCTCCGCTGCATTGGTCCAAAGCCCGGTTACAATTTTTTGTCCTGTAATTGGATCCATTGTCACGGCAACATCCCCGGCTGCAAAGACATTCTGAATATTGGAGCAGGTGAATTTGTCAACCACCACGCCCTGGTCTAC
>JBAZOX010000285.1:0-3320 GCA_041648535.1 Desulfobacteria bacterium
TACCTGTATCTCAGAAACCAGATTTTCCCATAACCGTGCACTGTAAAACAGGATTTGGGGTCCAAGGTCTACAATGTCTTCATGGATCGTTCCAGCTTCTTCAGGGAAACTGACACACAGGGCACCATCCAAACCTGAAGCTATTCCAAGAAACTGCTCTGCTGCCCATGCCGGCGATACATAGGAAAGATACTCATCGGTTTCCTCCCAAGGGTCCACAGATCGGATCCCACGACCGAAGAAGATGACGCTGTCATGGGTCATCATGGCCGCCTTGGGAAGCCCTGTCGTCCCTGAGGTATAACAAAAGCAGGCTATATCACTCCCCTTCCCTTTCCTTATGTTATCTTCAAAGATACCCGGGTGGTCTATCTCGTGCTTCTTGCCCAGTTCTTCCAGGCCTTCAAAACTCAAAAGGATAGGGTCATCATATGACCACAGCCCTTTAGGGTCCCAGTATATGACCTTTTTAACATTTGGTATCTCATTTTCTTCCTTGAGATTGAGAAGCTTATCGCACTGCTCCTGGTCCTCTGCAAATACGAAGGCGGCATCTGAATGATTGACATAGTATTTCACCTCGTCATCCATGGAATCAACAAATATCCCTATAGCCGCCCCCCCTGCCGATTGCACAGCCAGCTCAGCCCAGTAGTACTGAGGGTCATTATCCCCTATTATGCATACCTTGTCCCCCGGTTTCAAACCAAGGCTGACTAACCCCAGAGAACACCATTTTACATGTTCGTAGTATTCCTTCCATGTATATGTAAGCCATAACCCAAAATCCTTCTTGCGCATAGCTACTTTTTTATCACCGTACTTCAAGTAGTTCCTGAGCATCAATTTTGGAAGGGTATCATTGCTCTTATCTATATCCATGCCTTTCTCCTTCGACAAAAGAATCTATTTAACCAAGCCACCTCTTTCTTCTCTTGTAGTGTTTTATGGTCTTGTAACTCTTCTTTTCCCCAACCTCAGTGAGTCCCATATAGAACTCCTTGATGTCCTCATTCTCCAGCAGCTTGGGACCGGTATCATCCAATACTACCCGCCCGTTTTCCATTACATAGCCATAATCTGCAATCTTGAGGGCCGCTCGGGCATTCTGTTCCACAACCAGAAGGGATATCTTCTCCTCCTTGTTAAGTCGTTCTATGATATTGTATATTTCTTTAACCAGCATGGGAGCCAATCCCAAAGAGGTCTCATCCAGCAGCATCAGCTTAGGACGAGACATGAGGCCTCTGCCGACTACGAGCTGTTGCTGCTCACCACCCGAAAGATAGCCTGCTGTTTGATTACGGACGTCCTTCAACCTCGGAAAGAATCCATATATTTTGTCTATATCCTTTTTTAACTCCCCACGGGTGGGGTTTCTCCCTATAGCACCGGCTATCAGATTCTCCTCTGCCGTTAGTTGTTCCAGAGTCCGTCTTCCTTCCATTATTTGAACTATCCCCATATCCACTATGGCTTTGGTTCTCAGTCCATCAATCCTTACACCATTGTACTCAATGGAGCCATCGGTAACCTTCCCCTCCTCTGGATACAGCATACCTGATATAGCCTTGAGGGTAGTGCTTTTGCCTGCCCCATTGGCGCCTAATAATGAAACGATCTGCCCTTCGGGCACCTCTATAGTAACCCCCCTCAGTACCAGAATGACATTTTGATATTTTACTTCGATGTTGTTTAATACAAGCATCTAATATACCTCCGTTACTAGTACTCTTCCTCTCCCAGATATGCCTTAATAACCGCTGGATTATTCTTGATTTCATCAGGGGTACCTTCGGCAATCTTCTTTCCCCAGTCCAGGGCTACAACCCTCTCAGCAATGCCCATTACCACATCCATCTCATGTTCCACAAGGACGATAGCCGGTGATTCCTTGATGACGGTCTCCCATTTGGCTTCTCTGATATCGAGCACATATCTCGCCATGTCTTCCTTCTCCTCCATATTCATCCCCGCCATAGGTTCATCGAGGAGGAGTACCTTCGGCTCCATGGCCAGTGCTCGCCCCAGCTCCACCCTTTTTCGCACCCCATAGGGCAGCACACCTACATGCTGATGTCTATAAGGCTCCAATTCCAGGAAGTCCATAATATACTCTACCTGTCTTCTATGTTCGACCTCGGTCTTTAGAGCCGGACCAAAGTACAAAAACCCGGATAGGAAGTTCTGCTTCATCATTATATGCCTGCCTGAAAGGATATTATCTACAGTGGAAAGTCCTCTATAGAGGGCAAGGTTCTGAAACGTCCTTGCAATCCCCATGGCAGCGATCTTACTGGGCTTAATGTTATTGATCCTCTTTTCTTTAAGATAGATATTCCCCCTTTGAGGACGATAAAACCCGGATATAGAGTTAAGAATGGATGTCTTTCCAGAGCCATTGGGACCAATAAGGGCCAATATCTCATCCTTCTTAATATCTATATTCACTCCTGCCAGTGCCTGGACCCCTCCAAATGATAAATAAATGTCTTCTAGTCTTAAAATAACTTTATTTTCTTGCATAGTTTATTACACCTGACTTTTTATTTTTTGAATAAAATTCTAAACCAAGTTAATGTCATACCATATAAACTATTAGAGCGTTTCGTAATTAAGATGTCATATCAACCCCTTCGCTACTTGTCATTTCGAGCGTAGCGAGAAATCTGTATGTTCGCTCAGGGCAGGCTCCGGGAGATATCTTCTAATAATGCATATTCATTAAGATTTCTCGCTTTGCTCGAAATGACAGTATTGCATATGTAGTGAGTCCCCCGGCAAAGCCGGGGGATTACTCAGGAGAATTTATGAAACGATGTACTATATTGATTGACATCAACTAATTACTTCCCTTTGATAAGACACCAGAGATATGGTTTCTTCTTATACAAGTGGGAAAATAGAATGTGACTTAATTGAAACTAAAAACGTTTCTTGAGGCAGGGGATTGAGATTTAGCAGGAATAGGCACTATAGAATCAAAACAGATTTCACAATAGGAAACATCAGCCGCAAATCAGATAACAAAAACCCCTATTTATTTCGAAACTATACAATTTAAAAAAATGAATGAGGACTCACTCAAAATGAGCGGTTGCAATTGAGATTGAGTTTTTATCACGGCAGTATTTATTTTGTCAAGAAAAAAATTACAGAAAAAATATTTTTATTCTAGCATTCAGCACAAACCGTTTACACAACTAGTAGAGCGTTTCGTAATTAAGATGTCATATCGACCGAAGGGAGATATCTTCTAATAATGCATATTCATTAAGATTTCTCGCTTTGCTCGAAATGACAGTATTGCATATGTATTT
>JBAZOX010000286.1:0-3305 GCA_041648535.1 Desulfobacteria bacterium
AATCGAACCTTATGTGGGAGACAGTCATCAAACAGTGTGGTGCCATCAAAACAGACAACCTGGAAGAGTTGGTTGATACGGTTATGATGTTACTCTATGCACCTGCTGTTAAGAAGAACAGGGTTGGCTTGGTCTCTCTTAGCGGAGGACAATGTGTCAATATGACCGATGTCTTTACGAAGCAGGGCTTTACAGTTCCATTGCTCACAGAGAGATCATACAAGGAGCTTTCTTCGATCTTTGCCATTGTGGGTGCGAGCTATAGAAATCCCATTGATCTGGGAGGAAACTTGTCACTGGCTGAAAGTACTCGCCGGGCTTTGTTGGGGAGAGATGACATCCCCAGCAGGGAAAGGCTCATGGATATAACCCTGGATATTTTGGACAATGATGAGAACATTGATTCTGTTGTTATTGAGATGTCTGCACATCTGATGGAATGGTTTAAAGAGGCATTCCCTGATTTTGCTGAATATTTCTACACCACGTTGGCAAATTTCAGGAAGAAGTCGGGGAAACCTATCATAGTTATTATCCCCCCTTCAAAGGTCGAGATAGGGGCAATCGAGATGAAACAAAATCTCTTAAAACATGGTATCGTCAGCTTTCCCAGTTTTTCAAGAGGGGCCGAGGCATTGGGGAAGGTAATTGGACATTACCAACAAAACCGCTAAAAAACAGTGAAGTAAGCTGCCCCATCCCCTTAATCCCCCACCAGGGGAGAGGAGATGTCAAACCGGTTAATCAGGCTCATGTTTATTAAGGGAGAAGAAATGAGTTCAGAGAGTTTGAGTAGCTCAAAGAAACAACTGAGGACGGCAAGGTTGGTGTGGCCCCTGGCAAAGGACTATTATGCCAAGGCAAGACAGGCTAAGATAGATAAGAAGCTGGTTGTTTGGACCATACTTATGGCACCATTCGAGCTATTGCATGCGATGGATGTGGTTCCTATGATGACCGAACATTTCTCGTCTCTTTTGGCAATAAAACAGAAGATTGTGCCTTACCTTGAATTAGCCGAGGGTATGGGATACACAAGGAATTCATGCTCTTTTCACAGGGCTGTAATTGGATTCGCTTTATCTGGGGAAGAATTGATGATACCAGAACCGGATTTTTTTGTAAGTGCAACCAATGCATGTGATGGGGGTGTCAAAGTCCATATACCTGTAACAGAACGATTTGGGATTCCATATTATATTATAGATTCTCCCTATAATACCTCCGAAGGTGGGGTGTCTGTTATTGAGGAAGAAAAGGTAGAATACTACAGGTACCAGCTCCAGGAGTTGATCTCCATCATTGAGGAGTTGACACACAAACCCCTTAATGAAGACAGGCTTAAGGAGACCATTGGATTTGCCAAACAGGCCAATGATCTATGGCTTGAGATAAATGAACTGCGAAAATCTGTGCCCTGCCCCATGAGTGTGGCTGAAGAGGCAACAACTATCTACCCCTTGATGCAGATGATGGGAACCAGAGAGGCCGTTGGTTTTTATCAAATGTTATTGAATGAAGTTAAAGAACGGGTCAAGGAAGGAAAGGGGATTGTGGAGAATGAAAAGCACAGATTACTCTGGCTTGGACCTATTATTAACTATGATACAAGCCTATTGAATTACTTTGAGGAGTTCGGGGCAGTACTGGTTAAGTCAGATATGGATTACATATACCTTGGTGATCTGGACCCGGAAAACCCATTGGATAGCCTGGCGAGAAAATACATTTCAAATTTTTTCAATGGTATTATTGAAAATAGGATCCACATCACCAAAGAGATGGTCAGAGATTACAAGATAGATGGAATGATCATCTATTCTCATCGTGGATGCAGGCTATTCTGTGGCGGTCAGAGGGCAGTAATGGATGCAATCTCTGAGGAATTTGGTATCCCTTCTCTTCTGATAGGAGGCGATCTCTCTGACGTAAGGGACTATAACAGGGATCAGGTTAGGAATCAGATAGAAAACTTCATGGACATGCTGGATAGTAAACGTTAACAGTTCACAGTTGGCAGTTAACGGTTGATAAAAATGCTTCAAGCTTTATATAACAGCGGGCTTAAGCCTGCTGTTGTAATTACCGTAAACCGTGAACTGAGAACCGTGAACAGTTACAATCATTGAAAGGAGGACAAAAGATTTGATGAAAGTAATTGGACTTACAGGTGGGATTGCTGCTGGTAAGAGTACAGTCTCAGGGATCCTTTCAAAGCTGGGCGCTGAAATTATAGATGCCGATAAGATCGGTCATCAGATATATCTCCCAAATACCGAGGCATGGAAGGATATTATTGCTGCCTTTGGAGATGATATTCTTCTCCCGGATAAGACTGTAAATAGACCCAAACTGGGGGGGATAGTGTTCAATGATAAGGTAGCCTTAAAAAAACTGAATCAGATTGTACATCCCAGGATGTACAAGAAGTTTGAAGAAGAGATAGAGATAAAAAGGAAAAAAAACAAGAACAAAGGTGTGGTAGTATTGGATGCAGCAATATTGATCGAGGCAAACTGGCTGCCTTTAGTGGATCAGGTATGGGTAGTGGTTGCAGATCAGGATACGGTAATAGATCGTCTCTGTTTAAGGAATGGGTTCACTAAAGAACATGCCCGGTCCAGGATATCATCTCAACTTTCAGATGAAGAGAGGAAAAGGTATGCTGATGTAGTCATTGAAAACAATGGTGCCATGACAGAGGTCGAACAACGCGTATATGAAGCATGGAAGAGAATCTGTCTATAGAAAAGGAGGGCGGCAGTGAAGAAGGGATTATACCTTGTTGCGTTTTTAACAGGATTTCTTTTAATTACAGGAATGGGAGGGCTGGGAGGAACACCCTCCGGCAAGATTCCAACCCCAGAAAAGGATTTTTCTGCTACTCTTGTCGACAAGCAAGATGTAGTTACTAAATGCAAACAGATCAGCAGGGATGGGGATGTTTTCTTTTTGGGTAAAAAGGGGAGGGGGACGGTTACTATTCCCTTTGAGAAGGTTAAAACAGCAGAATTTGAAAGCAGAAAGGGTGTAGTGACTGCTGTGATTAAACTAATAGACAACCAAACCATAGAGATTGAGGTGGATAAGAGTCAGAGATTCTATGGGAATGTAAATTTTGGTACTTTCCAGATAGAGGTAAGCGACCTTAAGAAGATTACATTTACCCATTAACTTGCCAGGGTGCTAATAGACTAGTAGAGCGTTTCGTAATTAAGATGTCATATCGACCGAAGGGAGATATCTTCTAATAATGCATATTCATTAAGATTTCTCGCTTTGCTCGAAATGACAGTATTGCATAT
>JBAZOX010000287.1:0-3293 GCA_041648535.1 Desulfobacteria bacterium
TATCTGAAGTTGCCAATCCAGACCTTAAAGGTAGGTTCCCTGGGGACTCATAAGGCTTTAGGGCTGGCTAAAGCAAAGAAGGCAACTTTTTTATTAGCCTCAACTTCAGAGTGTTACGGCGACCCCCTGGTTCACCCCCAGTCAGAGGATTATTGGGGCAATGTTAACCCTGTTGGCCCCCGTGGGGTTTATGACGAAGCCAAGAGATTCGCTGAAGCCATAACCATGGCATATCACAGATACCATGGTGTTAAAACCAGGATTGCCAGGATATTTAATACCTATGGCCCTAAAATGAGGCTGGATGACGGTAGAGCTTTACCTGCCTTTATATGCCAGGCATTGCGTAGGGAGGAACTTACTGTATTTGGAGACGGCCTACAAACCCGAAGCTTTTGCTACGTTTCTGATCTGATTGAGGGTATTTACAGACTGCTGATGTCTGATGAAATCCTTCCTGTAAACTTGGGCAATCCTGATGAGATAACTATCCTGGACTTTGCAGAGAAGATACTGGAATTAACAGGTAGTAAAAGCAAAATAACCTTTAAAACCCTGCCTGAGGATGATCCTAAAATAAGACAACCAGAGATTAGCAAGGCTAAAAAGCTGCTTAACTGGGAACCTAAAGTATCCCTTGACGAAGGGCTAAAGATGACACTAGAGTATTTTAAAGAAAGGGTTTGATGTTGCATAGCCTTTTTAACTTCCATCAAGAGGTTTTTCCTTATATTATCCCCCCCCTTTTTGGTTTCCTAACAACGCTGGGGTTGGCTTTGCTAGCCTTTATAAAGGGAAAAGGAAGGAAGGCAAATCTCCTTTTTGCCTGTCTGTGCACTATTGGGGTCTTTTTGAATATAGATGTGGCCCTGATGACTATTGTAACAAAAGGAGATATAGCCCTTAAAATCAGCAGGTATGACCACCTGTTATTGGTCTATAATATTCCCATATACCTCCACTTTGTTTATACCCTTTTTTCTGTAAACAGAAAAAGATGGCTGGTCCCAGTAGCCTACCTGTTCAGTTTTTCATTGATGTTTTTCACCCAATCCCAACTCTATCTTATTGGCAGTTATAAGTATTACTTCGGCTTTTTTGCCAAAGGTGGCCCACTTTTTTATCTGTTTTTCTCCGTGAATTCTTTAGTGCTTTTGTACTGTTTGTACCTCTCCTACAGACAGATAAAAGAAGAGACAAACCCTGTAAAGCGTAATCAGATCAAGTACGTCTTTTTAGGGTTTGGGATATATATCATATTAGCATTGCTAAACATTATTACAATGAGCGGAATAGAGATCTACCCCTTTGGTAACTTTGGTTTTATACCTATGATAATCCTTGCCTTCGGCGTTTTAAAGCACGACCTTCTGGATATGGGATTTCTAATAAGAAAAGGCATGGTTTACTCATCAATTACTGGTTTCTTAATGGCGTTTTATGCTTTCTTAATAGTAGCTTTTGATATGATTTTTAAGGGCTTCAAAATTTCAGATTCCTTTATTTTCTCTGTTTTTCTCTTCTTGGTTATCCTCTTTATCTTTGTCCCTATGAAAGAAAAGGTTCAAGTGGCTATCGACAGAATCTTCTTTAAGGGTAAATATGATTATCAGAAAACATTAAGGGATATTAGTCAGGTTATGAGATCTGTCTTGGATGTGGAGGAGGTAGTTAATCTTATCATTGATACAGTTATAAATTCAATGCATGTAACTAGCGTATCAGTGGTTCTGTGGAGTGAAGAAGAGAAAGCCTTTCGAGTCCATAGTGTAAGGGGAGAGCACGAAAAAAATGTAAAAGAGATAGCGTTAAGGTTGGAAAGTCCATTAATTGCCTTGTTGGTGGGGCAAAAAAGAGAAATATTTAAGCACGATATTGAGCATTGGAATGAGTGGGTAATTAACGAGAGAGAGTGCCTTAGGCAATTGGGTTATCTACACGCAAGTTTAATAGTCCCCATGATATTCAATGACTCTGTAAATGGTTTTATTAGCCTTGGTTATAAAAAATCGGGTGATCTCTATACCTCGGAAGACCTGGAGTTGTTGCAAACCTTAGCAAACCAAAGCAGCATTTCTATAGAAAATGCCAGGTCATACAGGATAATCGAGGACTTAAACAAAAACCTTGAGAGGAAAATACAGGCTCGTACAAAAGAACTGGAAAAGGCTTTATTGGAGAAGGAGAGGACACAAGAACAACTTATCCAATCAGAGAGCCTGGCGGCTGTTGGACAATTGGTAGCTGGAGTGGCACATGAACTGAATAATCCCCTCGCAAGTGTATCAAGCCTTGTTCAATCTACTGTAGAATCTTTGGAAAAGAAAGATTTCAAAGGAGAATATGAAGATGAGATTATGGATGATCTTCGATTTACATTAAAGGAGTTGGGGCGTGCCAAGGAGATCATCGGTAGTCTCTTGGATATATCACGCCAGACCCAAGGGTATACAGAGCCAGTGAATATAAACACGGTTGTTAAGGATGCATTGCGAGTCCTTTATAGTCAATATAAAAGATATGAGGTAGAAATAGTGGAAGAGTTCCATGAAGGGATTCCAGAGATTAAAGGGAACTTTGCTAGTATGGGACAAGTATGTCTAAATATAATAAAGAACTCTATCCAGGAGGTTAAAGGGAATAATGGGAAGATAACTTTAAAGACAGGGTTTGATGAAAAGATCAGTAGGGTAATCTTTGAATGTATTGACACAGGTAAAGGGATGATCCCTTCAATAATCAAAGATATATTTAAACCCTTCTTTACTACAAAAGAGGTAGGTACTGGTACGGGACTTGGTCTGTATATTTCCCACGAGATTGTAAAGAGGCACAAGGGAGAGATCTTCGTTTTTAGCACCCCAGGTAAGAGGACTACCTTTCGGGTTGAGTTGCCTGTTGACTCATAAATGGTAACTACTCAGGGGCAAAGTAGCCAACCGTGAACCGTGAACCTGACAACCTGAGTAATTAACTAAATATGTTCAACTAACCGACAAGAAAGCGCTTTTCAAGGGTATTATATTATGAATGGATTACTAATAGTTGATGATGAAGAGGGGATTAGGAGGTCTCTCAATAAGGCATTTCAACACGAGGGCTATTCTATCTTTCTGGCAAAAGATGGAAATGAAGCTATAAAGATAGTTTACAAAAACATAGATAAGATCGGCATCATTATATCAGACCTTAAAATGCCCGGGCTGGATGGTATTGAGACTTTGTCGGCTATTGGCAATATTAATCCGGAGATAACCCGCATTGTTTTAACAGGATATGGCACAATGGAAAGT
>JBAZOX010000288.1:0-3288 GCA_041648535.1 Desulfobacteria bacterium
CAGTGGCGTTTGAGCATGCAGTTGCACAAGCTTATCAATATAAAATAGGTAAAACCCAAAAATCTCTCCAATGTCTGCGTTAGTATATGCCTTCTCTCCCACAAGAAAAAGACCGAATGGAAACAATATCCCCTAACACAGATTAATTAGCCGGAGGCCGGATTTAAGGCCGATTTGCTGGATTGATTGGTTATGCCACTGCCTTTATATCTGCTGGCAGTTTTCGAAGGCTTAACTCTTTTAGCTGGACTTTTCTGCTGGCATTGTCGATATCGATACCCACCAGAATGCCTTCTGGCCCAATTCTGGGGACACAATACTCAATTCAACCACGTTTCTTTTTCGGCCCCGCCTTTTGCGGTCGAAGTATCCGTCCCATTCCCTTTTCTACCGTTTCTACAAAATGCTCACTACCAAGTGGCCTGCCGTTTCGCTCATGTTGACGCAGATCATTTCTTTCCTGCTCTGATATGTCTTCCGATAAAAAATCTCTCCTGCCAAAGATAACCTCGCCATCCCTTAAGAAAGCTTACAGTAGATTTTTTATTGCTTTAACCTCGATTTGCCGGTCGAGCTGAAAATCTTCGCTGCCGAAATAAACTACCGTCCCTTTTTTCAGTCCTAACTGTGAAAGGCTTCTCTTAAATCCTTTTAAATCCCCTGAGTCTATCGTGATTGATGTCTTAATTTCATAAGCATGCAACCCCTTTTTGTCATGAACAAGAAAATCTATTTCATCCCCCTGCGACGTCCGGTAAAAATAAAAATGCACCCTGCCCGGCTCCTGCATATACTTACGCTTCAGTTGTTCTATCACAAGCCCTTCAAAGCTGAAGCCCCGGTATGGCGATGTCCTTAACGCCTCAACAGATGCAATGTTCAACAGATAATGAAGAAGCCCTGAGTCACGAAAATAGAGCTTGTAACTTTTTGCCAGCCGCTTGCCTACATTTTGATAATACGGTAATAGCTTATCAACAAGAAAATAAGTTTCCATCAATTCAACATACCGGTTGACGGTGTGATAACTCACCCCAAACGCTGACGCCGTCTGAGATGCATTCCACAGCTTTGCATGACTGTGCGCTATCATGGTTAATAACCGTATTTGCTGCTGTGGAGACAAAGATGTCTTTAAAAGGGCAAAGACATCCCTCTCAACGAATGTTTTCACATACTGTTCCATCCATATAGACCGGTCTTTTTCATTCCACAAAAGCGGTTCAGGATAACCGCCGCTCAGCCAGAATTCCTCCAGACCCATTTTACGAAGCGCATTTGCTTCAGGATAGCTAAAGGGATTTATTTCAATGAATCCCACCCTGCCGGCAAGGCTCTCGGAGATGTTCTTGACAAGCAGCGGATTAACTGAACCCAGTAAAACGATGCGGCCTTTTTTGCCCCTCTTGCGATCAACATAATTTCTCAATGCCGGAAACAGGTCGGGCAAAACCTGCGCCTCATCAATTATGCAATGGTCACCGTACTGGTCTATGAAAAACTCTATATCAGACGAGACCCTGCCGTAATCGGAAGGCTTCTCCATGTCAAAATATCTCCAGTCAGGCAATTCCATTTTCGCAAAGGTGGTTTTGCCCGCTTGCCGTGGCCCCACAATAACCACAATGGGGAACAGCTTGAGATACTTGGCTAATTTCTCCGAGATAGTGCGCTTTATCAAAGGCATGTTTACATTATAGAAATAATATTTCTAATTTGCAAGCTTTTTAATGCAAAATTGTTACCGACTTGTCGGAGCCGGGAATGTGCATTTTTTGCACATTCCTTTTTTTGAGGAGTTCTGGGGACACAATACTCAATTCGGCAGAATTCCGGGGATAGTATACACAATTTAGGTGAGGAAAGTTGAATTACAAATAATTGGATAAACGATTTTTATCTGGCCAGAGAGGGTCTTGTCTTTATTAGTCTTCCAGTACTCTTAAAATCTTATCCAGCTTTAAGTTTATCTGGTCCAGTTCCCTCTTGAATTGATCGGGCTTTGCTGATTCGGAATATTCACTTTTCTTAAAATTGTCAGGACGCCTTGATCTTGAATATTCGCGTTTTCCAAACTGTTTTGGCCTTGGCGATCCGGAACCTTCCATTGTTCTAAAACAATCCCGGCAGTAGATGGGTCTACCTCCGGTGGGCTTAAACGGAACTTCGCAGTTGTCCCCGCATTTTTCGCAGATAGCCTTGTACATCTGCTTGTCAAAAGCAGGCCTTTCCGAATCCCTTCCTCCACCCCTGCTAAAACCTCCCCGAGAGGGTCTTTTTGAATCCCCTCTATCCGGCCTATTTGAATCCCCTCTATCCGGCCTATTTGAATCCTTTTTACCAAACTTACCATCACGTCTAAGACTTTTCATTTTCCACTTTCATTAACTGTAAATTAAAAAATGTCACGGCCTTATAAACCTGCCTTCCTCTTTTGGATAAGTATACACCATGAGCCATAAATTGCAAGGACAAAAGAAAAAGCCTGGTGCAGTATCTAGCCGATGAAGGAACCGGTGGCTACCGGGCTCAATAAAGCAGGTACTTTTCCCTCAGCCCGAGGAAATGTTCGAGCGGCTCCTTCCACAGGAGCGCGACCGCCCGTGGATCCTCTCCGGCCTTGATTGCCTCCAGAATATGCTGCGAGCCTATCAAGGCACGCGTCTCGTCGATCTTGAAATCCTGCGGAAAGAGCCGGTAAAGCGCGCTTATGATCTCGATCCCGAGAAGCCCGGAATCCAACGTGCCGCGATCTTTCAGGAGGATGCGCGTGCCGCGGCAGGTGCATCCTTTGTAGAGGGAACTCTCGGGTGTGAATTCGACGGGAAGAAACTCGACGCCCTCAATTTTCCGGAGATTGAGGTAATCCGTAAGCTCCTGTCCGCGGACCCATGGCGCTCCGAAAAGCTCGAAGGGGGTGCCGGTCCCCCGGCCGACGCTCACATTCGCGCTCTCGACCATGGCTACCCCTGGGTAGAGAGCGGCTTCCGTGATGCTCCTCAGGTTGGGCGAAGGGTTTACCCACATCAGTCCCGTCTTGTCAAACCAGGCATCCCTGCGGTATCCCTTCATCTTCACGACATGCAGCTCCGCCCCGATAGCGTACTCGCCGTTGAAGAGTCCTGCGAGCTCTCCTACGGTCATACCGTGGCGCACCGGCAGGGGAAAGTATCCGGTAAAGGACTTCATCTCCCTGTCCATCACCGGCCCCTGTACCAGGGTGGCGGTAAGGGGGTTGGGCCGGTCGAGGACATAGAAAGGAATCCGCGCCCTGGCCGCGGCCTCCAG
>JBAZOX010000289.1:0-3246 GCA_041648535.1 Desulfobacteria bacterium
ATGGCCGATATCTTAGAAGATGGAAGCTATGACATCCTGATAGTGGATACCGCCCCTACCGGGCACACCGTTCGGATGCTTAGCCTTCCCGAACAGATGCTGAAATGGATTGAGTTAATGGAGTTAATGCAGCAAAAGCACCGTTACATGAGTACTCATTTTACAGAAAAGAGGTATGTGAAAGATGAGTGCGATATTTTTCTCGATAAACTCTCCTCGGATATTGAGAGAGTTAAAAAGTTGCTCTCGGACGGGCAGACAACCCGGTTTGTACCTGTCATGATTCCTGAACCGATGAGCATTTATGAAACAGAAAGATTGATCAGCTCTTTAGAGAAGATCCATGTTCCGGTGAGGGAAGTTGTTGTGAACCGTGTGGCTGAAACGGAGGGGTGCCTGTTTTGCAGATCCAGAAGAGAAGATCAGGAACAGCCCTTAACAGAAATCAAGGATGCCTTTTCCAAATATGATTTGATCAGGGTTCCCCTATTCCCCAATGAGATCCGCTCGGTCCAAGGGCTGACAGAACTCGCCGATTATCTTTTGGGTATGCCCATGCCTTCGAGTCCCCGGAAAACCATTCATGCGGATGAAGAACCTCGGGGCTATTTGGCCCTCAATCCCAGTCTGGAATTTATTCTATTTGGCGGCAAAGGGGGAGTGGGTAAGACCTCCCTTGCTTCTGCCACTGCCCTTCATTTAGCGAAGCGCAATCCTGGGAAAAAGGTTCTTGTCTTCTCCACAGACCCTGCCCATTCATTGTCCGATTCCTTTAAGTTAACCATTGGGGATAAGATCACGCCAATAGATTATAGTCCAAAGTCCGAAGTCCAAAGTCCGAAGTCATTAAGTGATGATGGCGAGACGTTGGACATTGGACCTCGGACATTGGACAGTCCCAATCTCTTTGCCCTGGAAATAGATGCGGATAAGTTACTCGAAGATTTTAAAGAGGAGTTCAAGAAAGACATAGAAGAAATGTTTGACAAATTTATGGGTGGCGGTGTTGACATAAAATTCGACCGTGAGGTGATGACAGGACTCCTCACCCTTGCGCCCCCGGGTCTTGACGAGATCATGGCCCTGGATAAAATCATGGACCTGAAAGAGGAAGGAAAATTTGATCTCTTTCTCCTGGATACTTCGCCCACCGGTCACCTTCTCCGCTTTTTAGAACTCCCAGATATGGTCAGGGAATGGTTGAAGGCATTTTTCAGGTTGTTGTTGAAATATAGAGGAATGGTCAGGCTGACCGGGGTGGCTGAAAAGGCCTTGGCCCTTTCCAGGAATGTCAGGAGGATTCAGGAGGCATTAGTGGATGCCAAAAGAACCGCTTTTATCGCGGTCACAATCCCCGAGGCCATGGGCTTCCTTGAGTTGGAACGGCTTATAGATGCGCTGAAGAATGCAAATATCCCGTGTGATCATATTGCAATCAACATGGTCGTTCCCCATACAGATTGTGATTTTTGTTTCTCCAGAAGGACGGAGCAGCAGGGATATATCAAGCGGATTCACTCAAGGTTTCCCGGCTATAGCATCGCAAAAGTGCCCCTCTTTTCCCACGAGGTCCGGGGGGAAGGTGATTTAGAAAAGATGGCAGAAATTGTGTTTGGCGATGGCAAGCTTGCTTGAGACTTTGTAACTGCTCAGGTGGATAGGCTGTAGGCAATTAGCCTAATAGTCTGTAGGCTGAAGGCTGTAGTAGGCTAATAGTCTACAGGCTAATAGTCTATAGCCTAAACAAAGCCTACAGTCTAAACAACCTGAGTAGTAATCCCCAAGATAGTATACTCTTTAACCCCAGCAGGGACTTTAATCTTAACCGATGCCCCTACTTCCTTTCCAATAAGCGCCCTGGCTATTGGAGAGTGAACAGAGATCTTCCTCTGTCGTGGGTCAGCCTCATCAGCCCCTACTATCTGATACTTCAATTCATTCCCATCGTTTTCATCTCTAAGGTGGACTACAGTGCCAAATACAACCCTGTTTGTATCATTTTCATTGGTATCAATCACCTCAGCCCGGGAGAGCTTGTCTTCTATCTCCCGAATTCTACCTTCAATGAAAGACTGCTTTTCTTTTGCTGCATCATACTCTGCATTCTCAGATAGGTCACCATGTTCTCTGGCTATTGCAATTTCGTTAATAATCTTGGGCCTTTCTTTGGTCTTTAACCGACGCAGTTCTTCTATTAATGATTTGTGTCCTTCTCTGGTCATGGGGACTTTTCCACTCATTTATTGCGCCCCCTTACCATTTCCATCACTTTTGACATGGTGTTCCCTGCACCCTCATAAATCCGAATGTGGGAAGACCTATCCATATGGGTAGGTTCTCGATTGATTATAACGAGTTTTGCACCGGCATTAACTGCATAGGTAGGCATGTACGCCGCAGGATAAACAACCAGCGAAGAACCAATAACAATGAAAAGATCACATTTACTCGCACGACTTGTAGCTTCATTTAATTCCCTATGAGGAAGTGTTTCTCCAAAGAAGACTGCATCGGGTTTTAAGATACCTCCACACACTTCACAACTTGGGTCATCTACCCCCTGTTTTACCCTATTGATAACATTCTCCAGAGGGTACCGTTTATTGCAGCCAAGACAAACCGCACGCACCATATTACCATGAAGCTGGAATACCTTGTCTTCAGAATTGCCGGCTTTTTGATGTAATCCATCTACGTTTTGTGTAATGACACAGTCCAGTTTACCCATCTTTTCTAATTCGGCAATTGCGTAATGGGCAGGATTGGGGTTAGCCCCAGCCATTAGACCGCTCTCTTCAAGCATCCCGTACATCTTCTTCCTCGCCTCTTTGCTGCTAACGAATTTTTGATAGGTAAAATCCTCCGGGTCATATTTTGTCCAAATACCATCAGGACTTCTGAAATCAGGGATACCAGACTCAGTACTCACACCAGCCCCTGTGAAAACAACAATCCTCTTAGACTTAATGATCAAATCTGCCAACTGGCATATGAGTAATTCCAGGTTTGAATCCTCTTTCATCGCCATGTCCACTCCTTTTTTATGTTTTTAGTAACTACTCAGGCACAAAGTGGCAAAGGTTCACCCTGTTAAATAGGGTTCCCTTTGGGAAATTTAACAGGGCAGGCATAGGCACAAAGCAGAGTGGAGCGGGGTCGTGAATCGTGAATCGTGAATCGTGAATCGATTTACGACTTACGATTCACGGATTACGAATTTGTGCCTCTGTGCCTACCTGAATAGTT
>JBAZOX010000290.1:0-3221 GCA_041648535.1 Desulfobacteria bacterium
AAAGGCCTGATCCCTTTTGAAACGCATGAAATTCATAACGGCTATTTTTCACAGGATAAAAAAGGCAAATGGGGCGATACAAAGGGCAATACACTGGCGGATGACGACACTTTTAGGCTGATTATGAAGGATAAAGAACGACTTCTGGATATAAACGAACCCTTACGTTTTATTTTCAGCCATTCCGCTTTGCGGGAAGGCTGGGACAACCCCAATGTTTTTCAGATTTGCACCTTGAACGAGACACGCTCGGAGCTAAAAAAACGGCAGGAAATCGGCAGGGGATTGCGGCTTTCCGTGAATCAGGAAGGCTTCCGCATACAGGATAACGATATTAACCGTTTGACCGTTATCGCGAATGAAGCATACGAAGATTTTGCCAGACAACTTCAAACGGAAATCGAAGAAGATTGCGGAGTATCCTTTAAAGGCAGAATCAAAAACAAGCAGGAACGGGCGACTGTCAAATATCGCAAAGGATTTGAACTGGATGAGAAATTCAGGGAAATTTGGGACAAGATAAAACATCAGACAACCTATAAAGTTGATTACGATACGGCTGAACTGATAAACAAGGCATCAAAAGCGCTCAACCAAATGCCTGAAATAAAAAAAGCCGTGATTAAGACGACAAAAACGGCCCTCAAGTTTGACGATACCGGTATCGTGGCCGATATAAAAGCATCATATGTCACAGCGTTTAACGGCGTTTTCGGAATACCCGATGTGCTCTTTTACATTCAGGAAAGAACGGAACTTACCCGTTCAACCATTCTTGAAATTCTATTACAATCCGGCAGGACCGGTGACGTAATGATTAATCCTCAGCTATTCCTCGATAATGTCGTATCGGCTATTAACGATGTATTAACCGATTTAATGATTGACGGAATCAAATACGAGAAAATAGGCGCAAAAGAATATGAGATGCGGTTATTTGAAGAATATGATATTCATGTGAACGAGCTGACTTTTACTATATCAAAACAAGATAAGACCATTTACAATAATCTTGTACCACTTGGTTCTAACGTGGAATATGATTTTGCCAGAGAATGTGAAACCCGCGATGATATAGAATTTTATTTCAAGCTGCCTTCCTGGTTTAAAATTCAAACGCCTATCGGCGGAAATTATAATCCCGACTGGGCTTTGATAAAAAAGAATGAAATGACCGTTTACTTTGTTGCTGAAACAAAATCGGCAGGGCAGGAATTAAAAATAAGCGAGAGAAGAAAAATAAAGTGCGGTCAGGCGCATTTTAACGAGTTTGAAGATGTAGAATACAGACGGGTTTCAACGGTGGGAGAATTGAATTAAGGAGCGATTTCGTGCTTTGTGTGCTCCCTGTCTGCGTGCGTACACGCACAGGCAGGCGGCGGGAAAACAGACAAGTTGGTGTCCGGATGAATGAAATGGTAAATGAGAAAGAAAACTATTCTGCATTAAACAAGCTGGTTATGGATCTAGGGGGCTCGCTGTTTGGGGTTGCCGACATTAGAGCTTTAAAGGACAGTTTCGTTGACCTCCCCCCCCGGCAGATTGAAGGGTTGGATTATGGCATCTCTGTAGGGGTGAGGTTATCAAAGAGAGTCATAGAGGGTATAGAAGATAGACCTACCCAGCTCTACTTTCATCACTACAGGCAGCTCAATAATCTCCTGGACCAGATAGCCGTTAAGCTAACCGGGCATATACAAAAGGAAGGATGGGATGTCCTACCCATAGCAGCTTCCCAAATTATCGATTGGGAGAACCAAAAGGCACACATTTCTCATAAAAGGATTGCAGTCCAGGCAGGTCTGGGCTTCTTAGGCAGAAATAATCTATTGGTTAATCCAAAATTTGGCTCCCGGGTCAGGCTGGTCACCTTACTCACCAATATCCCTCTATTGGTTGATAGTTCTTTAGACCGAGATTGCGGTAATTGCCGGGAATGCATCCCCGTCTGTCCTGTTGGGGCCATCAAGGAGAGACAGGAAGATTTTGATCATCTTGGTTGTTTTGAGAAGCTGAGGGGTTTTAGGAAGGAGTGTAATATAGGCCAGTATATCTGTGGGGTGTGTATTAAGGCCTGTTCAGGGGTGGAATAAGAAGTAGGGAGCATAACCCGGTATTTGAGATCGAGGGTGACTATACTGATTTTGGGGGTTGCGAGACCTATCGCTTACCGAAGCCCCAAGAGATCAGAAGAATGGTATTAGATCAACTGAGGCATTTTTTAGGACAACCGATTAAGGAGAGATAAGGATATGCATTCCAACAATTTGTTAGATCAGATAAGAAAGATCAATTTGGAGATGGAACACCATTTCTATCGTTTGTTCAGCCCCAAGCATCCTTTCCAATCCTTGCCTGAAGAGCGGTGGCAGCCATACACAGATGTCTATGAGACAAAGGATGCTGTGGTGATTAAAATGGAGTTGGCAGGAGTAAAAAGAGAGGACCTCTCAGTAAAACTCTATGATAATCGGCTGACAATTAGAGGGGACAGAAAGGATTCTGTTCATGGGGAGAAGAGGATATATCACCAGGTGGAGATCAATTATAGTGAATTTGAAAGGGCTATAATCCTGCCTGAAACAGTGAGGGAACAGGCTATAAAGGCCGAGTATAAGGATGGCTTTTTGAGCATAACTATCTTAAAAGAGCCTGCTCAGGCAGTAGATAAGACACTGGAAATAAAAGTGGAATAAGGGGGAGAATATGGATTCAGAATTGAAAGATACTGCTTCAGAAGAAGCAAAGGTCACGGATAAATTAGGAGGCTACGATATACCCGAAGAGTTGTCCATTATCCCTATTAATGATATGGTTATTTATCCCCATACCCTGGTCCCCATTGCCATAGTGGATAAGAAGGGAACTGATGCTGTGGATTATGCCATGTCCCAGAATAGAATGGTAGGCGCCATTGCCATAAAGTCTAAAGGAAAAGCACAGATATCTGAAGAAGACCTCTATGAGATAGGGTCTATTATGGTTATTCACAAGATGTTAAAGATGCCCGATGGCAGTATGAGACTTATCATACAAGGTTTAGCCAAGATACGGGTAACTGAATACCTTCAGAAAGAACCATTCTATAAGGCTAGAATAGAGGTTATGCCGGAAAAGGAAGAAATTACCGAGAGGACGGAGGCATTGATGAGGACCATATCCGGGCAATACCATAGGATGGTCGAGCTGGTCCCTTACATGCCGGACGAGCTTCAGGCAGC
>JBAZOX010000291.1:0-3182 GCA_041648535.1 Desulfobacteria bacterium
TGTAAACTCGATAAAATAAAAAATGAAGTCATATCCGAGCTGCGTTTGAAGATGCCCATGGATGATATTCACTACAATCTGGATTTAACGTCATCTCGATACCTTCTCAATAACAGCCCTGAGATAATATCGAATCACATCCTGTTGTGTTACAACCTGGAAGAGAAAACCCTTGCTTTTGATGTGAGGCAGAAACTGGATAAGGGTTATTATGATATCCTTATAGCTACACCGGATTCCCATGGTTTGTTTTACAAGGTCTGTGGCGTCATGGTCTATCACAACATGAATATCCTGGATGCCCAGATAGATACGAGGAGTGACGGCATAGCTATGGATATTCTCAGGGTTAACCATACAAATGGTGATGAATATGTGGATCGGGAGGAGTGGAAGGCAATACAGGATGATCTTGAAAAGGTAATCGATGGGAGGATCAAAGTAGAAGAATTGGTAAAAAAGAAAGGGGCTTACCCTCACTCTAAAAAAAAGGGGTTGAAGGACACAAAAACTACCATAAGGATTGATAACGATACATCCGACTTTTATACGGTGATTGACATAGAGACTAATGACAGATTCGGTCTTCTTTATTCAATCACAAAGGCTATGTCAGACATGGGGATATATATCTATATCGCAAAGATAACCACACGACTTATGCGTGTTACGGATAGCTTTTATGTAAGAGATATATTCGGACAGAAGATATATGATGAAAAGCTATTGAAAAGGATCAAAAGCAGCCTCTCCGGGGTTTTAGAGGCTGTTGAAACACAATAAGAGACTTTTAAGACGTTCACTATAGGCAGGAGGAGACTATGAAGAAGATAGAGGCTATCATCAAACCCTTTAAATTAGATGAGGTTAAGGAAAAACTTATGGAAATAGGTGTACAGGGAATGACGGTATCAGAGGTAAAGGGCTTTGGTCGTCAAAAAGGCCATACTGTAGATATACAGAGGCGCCGAGTATGTGATCAACTTTGTACCCAAAATAAAATTAGAGATCGCAATTGGGGATGACCTGGTCTCAAAGGTTGTGGAGACCATAGAGAAGTCTGCAAGGACAGGGAAGATAGGCGATGGGAAAATCTTTATTATACCAATGGAAGAGGCAATCAGGATAAGGACAGGAGAAAGAAGAGAGGAAGCCTTATGAGTGAAGAGTGAAGAGGTATTTCCGTTATCCGTGTCGGTTGCCCGTGTCGGACCGACACTGATCACCGGCACCGACACGATTTCGTGCTTCGGATTTCGGATTTGGTATATGCGCATTTAATTTCATATAGAAGAAAGGGGGTGAAAAAGGTTGCATTAGTGCCAAAAAAATGTTAATAAGTACTGTATAAAATAGGCGAAAACTTTTGCTTAAAAAAAGAGGTCGATTTTGTTTCAATAGAGGACAAACCTGAAGGAGGAGATATATGATCTGCAGCACAAAAGAAGATGTAATGAAAATCGTTAAGGAAAGAGATGTGAGTTTTATCCAATTATGGTTTACCGACGTACTTGGGTATCTTAAGAGCTTTGCCATAACACCCGGCGAGCTCGATGAAGCACTGGACGAGGGGATGGGCTTTGATGGTTCTTCTATCGAGGGTTTTGCCCGCATAGAAGAAAGCGATATGATCGCCAAGCCTGATCCCACCACCTTGGAGTTTTTGCCCTGGAGGGATGAGGAGAAACCTGTTGTCAGGATGTTCTGCGACATCCTTGAACCAGATGGAACGCACTACAAGGGTGATCCCCGGTATGCCTTCAAAAGGCTTTTACAAAAGGCAAAAGACCAGGGGTATACTTTTTATCTGGGACCGGAGCTGGAATTCTTCTATTTTACCGATAACAAGAACCCAATACCCCTGGATGAGGGTAGTTATTTTGACACTACCCCACTGGATACGGCCGGGCAGTTACGAAGAGAATCCATCTTTGCCCTGCAGAAGATAGGCATAGATATAGAATACAGCCACCACGAAGTAGCTCCAGGCCAGCACGAGATTGACATGAGGTATGACGAGGGTTTAAGAATGGCTGACAAGACTATGACCCTGAAGATTATAGTGAAAGAGATAGCAAGACGCAACGGGGTTTACGCCTCATTTATGCCAAAGCCCATCTTTGGGATCAATGGAAGTGGTATGCATACCCACCAGTCCCTGTTCAAAGGTGATCAAAATGCCTTTTACAATTCCAAGGATAAATATCACCTTTCGGACATCGGCAAAAGCTATGTTGCCGGTCTCCTGAAACATGCAAGAGAGTTCACGGCAGTAACCAATCAGTGGGTAAATTCCTATAAAAGGCTTGTTCCGGGCTACGAGGCACCTGTCTATATTAGCTGGGCCAGACGTAACAGATCCACTATGATAAGGATTCCTATGTATAAACCTGGTAAGGAGAAGGCTACACGTATCGAGTTTCGCTCCCCTGACCCGGCCTGCAATCCCTACCTTGCCTTTTCCGTGATGCTGGCCGCAGGCCTCAAGGGTATAGAAAAAGGCTATCCTTTACCAGACCCCATCGAGGAGGATCTCTATCACTTCAGCCCTGAGAAGAGGAAGGAGATGAACATTCATGAGCTGCCGGGCAATCTCTATGAATCCATATTAGAAGTGGAAAAGAGTGAGCTTGTGAGAGAGGCACTGGGCGACCACATATTCTATAAGTTTATCGAAAATAAAAAGATTGAGTGGGACAGGTACAGAACCCATGTGAGCCAATATGAGCTGGATACGTATCTGCCTAAATTGTAATTAGTCAAAAAACCTGCACTGGGGAGAGGAAAAGGGAATTTTTCAGTGTGAACTAAATAGGTTTTCAAACTCGGAGAATTTGGAATATTGTCTCTACTTCGCATTGCTTTAGCGCAGATCAATACAACTGTTGGTGATCTTTCAGGAAATGCAGAGAAGATAATCTGTTATATAGAGATGGCGAGGGAGAAAGGTGTAGAGCTCATAACCTTTCCCGAGCTTTCCCTCTGTGGGTATCCTCCGGAAGATCTCCTTCTAAAACACCAGTTTCTTTGCGACTGCCGGAAAGCCCTTGAGGACATCGTAACCAAAACTTCAGGGATTACTTGTATTCTTGGCTTTCCTGAGATTTCTGAATCCTTTGTTTATAATGCTGCTGCCCTGATCCACAATGGTAAATTGATAGGCACCTATCGCAAAGTACTCA
>JBAZOX010000292.1:0-3175 GCA_041648535.1 Desulfobacteria bacterium
ATCGTTCCATAAATACATATGCAATACTGTCATTTCGAGCAAAGCGAGAAATCTTAATGAATATGCATTATTAGAAGATATCTCCCTTCGGTCGATATGACATCTTAATTACGAAACGCTCTACTAGGCAGTTGGCTATCTGCTATAAGAATATGTTATGGGAGGTTACTATTGAACAGAAGGGTAGTCATAACGGGCATGGGGGCTATAACCCCCTTGGGTATAGGGTTAGATAGGAATTGGAAAAGAATATGTAATGGGGAATCGGGGATAGGCAGAATCACTAACTTTGATCCATCGCCCTTTCCATCTCAGATAGCAGGGGAAGTCCATGATTTTGATCCCGTGGATTTTATAAATGCCAAGTTTGTAAAGAGGATGGATACCTTTATTCAATATGCTGTGGCCACCGCTATGATGGCGGTAGAGGATTCGGGTCTGAAAATAGGAGGCTCCAACGCCCATAGAATGGGGGTATTTATCGGTACTACATGGGGTGGCATTCCGGCATATGAAAGAGGGTTAAAAACCTTGGAAGAGAAAGGATATAAAAAGATTTCCCCTTTCCTTATTCCTTCCGCTATTCCCAATCTTGCAGCAAGCCAGGTAGCCATTCACCTGAAAGCAACGGGCCCCAATGCCTGCTCAGCAGATGCATGCGCTGCGGGGGCACACTCCATAGGCGGTGCATTCAGGATAATCCAGCGGGGTGATGCAGATGTGATGATCGCTGGAGGGGCCGAGGACATAACTACTCCCCTTATCCTGGCTGCTCTGTGTAATATAAAAGCCCTTTCCTGCCGAAACAATGAACCGGAAAAGGCAAGCAGACCCTTTGATAGAGATCGGGACGGGTTTATAATGAGTGAGGGGGCCGGGCTTCTGGTTCTGGAGGAATTAAACCATGCTCTGCTGCGCAATGCCAGAATTTATGCAGAAATTGGGGGCTATGGAATGACATCCGATGCCTACCATATAGTGAGCCCTCATCCAGATGGGATAGAGGCTGCCAGATGCATGCAAATAGCCCTTGATGATGCAGGGGTTCATCCGGAAGATGTGGATTATATAAACGCCCATGGTACATCAACCGTCTATAATGACAGATCAGAAACACTGGCGATAAAGAAGGTATTTGGAGAACATGCCTACAATCTGGCGATTAGTTCCAATAAATCAATGATAGGACATTTGATGGGTGCATCAGGGGGAGTTGAGGCAGTCTTTACCATATTAACCATCTGCAATGGAACAGTTCCACCAACTATAAATTATGAGAATCCAGACCCAGATTGTGACCTTAACTATGTTCCTAATGTTGCTAAGAAGAGAGAAGTACGGGCAGCTCTGTCTAATTCATTTGGATTTGGTGGAGTCAATGGAAGTATTCTATTTAAGGCATTTTCAGGATAACAAACGATTATTGCTAGGCTGAAGTACCCTCTCAGCCAGCAGCTTGAGCCCACCTTCGAGTTGGCTGCCGAGATGAATACGGATTACCCAGCGTTTTTTGTTGTTGAGGGAGCGGAAATCACCCAGAGCCTGTGCTAGCTGCAACGTAGCAAAGCCGTATTGCTGGCCCGGGATGGCAATGTCTTCTGCGCAATCGGCAGTCAAGATTATAAATACCCCTGTGTTCGGACCGCCTTTGTGGAGTTGTCCTGTTGAGTGGAGATAGCGGGGGCCATATCCAAGCGTGGTGGCAACCTTTAAGCGGTCGCGAAGAGACAATTGTATGGATTGTAGGAAATTATGTCGTTCATGTGTTCTCAAAAAATACGGTAACAATGCGATGTAGTCAGGAGGCTCAGCCAATCCTACAAAGGATATGAGAAAATCTTCTACCGATTTACCCTTGATCTTATCGAACCATTCCTGTGTCGAATCGCAGTGGACAGAGATGCCGCTCTCCTCAAAGGCAGGGGAACCTTCATTGAACTGCCCTTTTTGCCTCCACTCCTCTAAAAGCTCGTGGGTATTCTGTTTGCTCTCGGAAACGTTCGGCTCATCAAAGGGATTGACTCCCATGATAGAGCCAGCAGTGGCAGTTGCCAGTTCCCAACGGAAAAATTCTGCCCCAAGATTCATCTTATCCCTAACTTCTATACGGATAACAGGATGGCCCGCCTCCTCCAGGGCAAGTAACTTTTGTTCAGTATCTCCTTTATTTTCTTCTATTGTGTGCATGTATACGAATACCCGGTCATTGCTGTATACACTGGGGGAACCGAGTGGCTCACCCTCAACCGGCACAAGTCCACTCTCCCCTTTTCCAGTGCTTTCAGCCAGCAACTGTTCGACCCAGTACCCGAATGTACGGATGGGTTCAGAGATTACAAAGGTCACCTTGTCGCGTCCCAACTGGTGTTGAATCCCCAGTATCGTCCCCAGTTGAATAGCTGGGTTAGCTGCAGCAGGCACATATGGGCCGCAGCTATACTGCATCTGCTTTGCCCGATCAAGAAACAAATCGATGTCAATGCCCATAAGGCCCATTGGTACTAACCCGAAATACGACAACGCCGAAAAGCGTCCTCCGATATCCTCCTGGTTTTCAAAGCATCTGCGAAAGCGCCTTTTTTGAGCTTCAGCCACCAGGGGTGTTGCAGGGTCTGTAATAGCTATAAAATGGTGCCCTGGTTCCCCTTTGACCTGGTTTTTCACAAGTTCGTAAAAATAGTTGTAAAAACTCAGTGTTTCGCCTGTAGTACCAGACTTGCTGGCAACGATAAAGAGGGTTTTCTCTAAATCAACCTGGGAAACTACACCCTTTACCGCAGCAGGGTCGGTATTGTCTAAGACAGTCAATTGAGGCCAGCCCTTACCGGAACCAAAGGTCTCATGGCAGACCTCAGGACAAAGGCTGCTTCCACCCATGCCGAGAAGCACCACATGAAGGAATCCGGCGCCCTTTATCTCGGAGGCGAACTCTTTGATCTCGGCTCCCCTTTCACGAAAGGCTCCGATGCTCTTTAACCAGCCAAGACGATTTTTAATAGTTTCTTTATCTCCAGATTCGGACGGCCAGAGAAAAGGATCTCCTCCTGAGATTCGCTGAGAAAACTGGCGGCTTCTGAGGGAATCAAGGGCCGATTGAACAGCCCCTTTGGATTTACCCAATGCAAAAGTCTGACTGTTGTGATTTTTGCCAAGAAAATGCAGACGCTTTTCCGCA
>JBAZOX010000293.1:0-3174 GCA_041648535.1 Desulfobacteria bacterium
CCCAATGCTAACTGAAATAGTTCCGTATCTTTCATGATGATCCGTCTTAACCTCCTACATCGTTTGATGACGGATTTCTATCATGTCCTGAATCGGATTACCCATACAATTTTAGCGAGGAGCCTTATCTTCTTTAAGTATTCGAATATGGGGGTAGGGATGAGGGCCACTGCCGAGGATACAGACACAGCCTTTTTGATGGGAATAAATGTAAAGAGGATATTTACCCTGTCATGGGTGATTGCTGCTGTGGTAGCGTCCGTGGGGGGGATATTTTTGGCGTCGGTCAGCTATGTTAAGCCCATCATGAGCTTCATTGGCTTAAGGGCGTTCCCTGCTGTTATTCTGGGTGGGATGGATAGCATACCCGGTGCTATCGTCGGTGGTTTGATAATCGGGGTTAGTGAAAACCTTGCAGGGGGGTATCTTGACCATCTGCTGGGTGGAGGGGTCAAAGAGATAACAGCATTTGTTGTAGTCATTCTGATAATGATGATAAGGCCTTACGGTCTTTTCGGTACCAAAGAGATCGAAAGGGTATAGAAGAAAAGGATTGAAATAATGACAGTTACAAGGCACTGTAAGACAAGCTACCGTGAGGATATGAAGCTATTTCAGAGCCCCTCCCTTAAGGTCTCCCTCACGGTAACGCTAATAAGTCTTGTGGTATTCCCATTTATTGCTAACGATTACCTCGTCTATATTATTAACCTTTCTGGAATAGCAATAGTAGGCGCCATGGGGATAAACATACTCACGGGATACACAGGCCAGGTCTCTTTGGGGCACGCAGCCTTCCTGGCCATAGGTGCATATACCTCCGCTATTCTGTCCTCGAGGTTGGGGATGTCTTTCTGGCTGACTATGCCCATTGCAGGCATTGTGGCTGGTATTCTGGGATTGATTGTAGCAATTCCATCCCTCAGATTGAAGGGTTTCTATCTCGTTATTACAACTATGGCTTTTCAGTTTATTGTTGAACATATTATCTACCGATGGGAGAGCTTGACACTTGGGGATAAAGGAATCGGAGTCCCCCCCGTTACTATAGGAAGTTTTACCTTTGACTCTGGTAGCCGTTTTTACTTCATCATTCTCTTTATGGTCGTATTGGCCGTCATCTTTGCCAAAAACCTCACCAGGACAAAGACGGGGCGGGCATTTGTGGCAATTCGTGACAGGGATATATCCGCTGAGGTAATGGGCGTAAATCTTGCCAGATACAAGGTAGTCTCTTTTGTAATCAGTTCATTCTATGCAGGTGTTGCTGGAAGTCTCTATGCCCATCATGCAGGCTTTATAGGTCCAGATCACTTCACCTTTTTTGTATCTATAGAGTACGTTGCCATGATTATTGTAGGAGGAATGGGGACGATTCCTGGTGCCATATACGGGGCTATATTTATGACCCTCCTTCCAGAAGGACTCCGGATCCTTTCCGATGCCTTAAGGGACAGCTTCCCAGTACTCGTTGTGAGGTTCGCGGCATTGAAGACCGTCATTTATGGGATGATTATAATCCTCTTTTTAATTATAGAGCCTGAGGGGTTAAACGGTATATGGCAGAGAATAAAGGTCTACTGGAAGACATGGCCGTATACGTATTAAAGCAAAGCCAAGTAATACCTAGAACAGGGGGTGTGCATAAGGTATTCATAAAGAGGGTTCTGAAAGAATGTGGTACTCAGGAAAGATATCCCTGAGAGAGAATTCGTAAAGATTTACTTTATTTTTGAAAGGAGGAGAGTATGGAAACAAGAAGTATCCTAATCAAGATGGTTGTCCTTGCCCTAATCCTGACATTTATAGGTGGAACCCATGCCTATGCTGAAGGGGTACCGGGGGTAAGCAAGAATGAGATCAAATTAGGTCATTTTGGTGACCTGACAGGCCCTGCAGCCTTTATCGGGAATCTACTTGTCAATACTACTAATGCTTTCTATAACAACTTAAATGACCGAGGAGGAATCCACGGTAGAAAGATAAAGTTCATCCCCGAAGACAATAAGTACGATCCTGTTAGGACGGTAGCGGCTGTTAAATATCTAATCACCAAGCACGATGTATTTGCTATCCACAACATTTACGGGAGCACACCATGCGCGGCCGTATTCCCCATTATCGAAAAGGAGAAACTCCCTGTGTTTCCTACCTTTGCAACCTCGACCACAATGTATACTCCACCCAAGAGATATCTATTCAGTATGGTCGCTGTTGCCTCTGATGAGGCCAAAATCGTAGTAGACTATATAATGAAAGATATGAAGGCAAAAGATCCCAGATTGGCTATCTGCTATCAGGACGATGAATGGGGCAAGGACGGAAGAGAGGGGATGGAGAAGGCCGCTTCGGAATACGGTCTGAAGCTTGTGGCCGATGAGTCATACAAACGGGGATCGGTAGATTTGAGCTCACAGGTTGTAAAATTCAAGATGGCAAAGGCTGAATATATCTTCTATATAGGGTTCGCTCCCAATTATGCGACCCTCATGAAAGAGTGCAGAAAAATGGGGATATCTCCAAAGTTCTTTGGCGACGTAGCAACTGTTACTCCTCAGACACTGGAGCTAGCAGGGGAGTCTTCTAGGAACAGTATGTATGTCATTCACAGTGCAATGCCCCAGGAAAATGTCCCTGGAATGGTTCAAATGAAATCAATACTCAAGAAATATCGCCCCGACTTAGAGAGGATAGATCCCCTTATGACTGTTGCATGGGCTGGAGGTTTAGCCCTAGCAGAGGTCATAAATAGGGTAGGAAGAGACCTTACCCGAGAAGGGCTGGTAAATGCGGGGGAGAGCTTAAAGGGTTTTGAGACAGGTGGTCTTGTTCCCCCAATTACTTACGGTCCAACCAGCCAGGGACCGATAAGTCGAAAGGGGTTACATGCCCTAAGGGTCTTAAAGGCAGACATAGATAAGATGATATTTATTCCTATAACAGAATGGAGAAAGACATCTATGTAGCTAAATATCTGTGTTTACTATACATAAAAGGACTTTAAAAAGGCCAGAATTAAAAATGATTCTGGCCTTTTTTCTTCTTCATACTTCTACCAATTCAGTAAAATGTCTTCTCAAAAGAAAGTTGCCTCTCCTTCTCATACCTGAAGTCCTTGCATCTCATCTTTACCATTACACTTGCCATATCTTAATTTCTTCTTTACTTTTCACA
>JBAZOX010000294.1:0-3135 GCA_041648535.1 Desulfobacteria bacterium
TTGAGTATCGACGTGCAGAGTTAGCCAGAGAAATTCAGAACGCTCAACAAGAATTTAAAGAAGATAAGTGCAAACCTGCAACTCCCTCTGAACTTATGAAGGAGATATTATCTAAAGGATCAGAAGTAATTCTTTTGGAGACAATTGGGACTCATGATGAGGTTTATTGAGTCTCTAGTGACTTGCCTAACCAATCCAGCGGACTCGCTACGCTCACCGCTGATTTTTACGTTGAGCCTGTAGGAAAAGTCCTTTTTTAAGATTTTTTAAAAAATAATATTCAATACAATCAATAAGTTACAAAGTGTTCAATCAATCGTAACGGAGGAAGTTATGAGTAAAGCAATAGCAATAAACGAAGAGCAGCTATTTACTGATTTCGGAAAACTATCGAAAGAACGTAAAAAAGAAGTGGCGGATTTTATTGCCTATCTTAAGGTTAAAGAAGAAGTCGAAGCTACGAAGGAAATTCTCAGAGACAAAGATTTGCTTCAAAGTATTATGAGAGGTGACGAGGATTTTAAAGCGGGCCGATTTAAAAAGTGGTCTGAGGTAAAAGAGAATGTATGAAGTCCTCGTTTCGCATGAAGCGGAAAAGTATTACAAAAAGCAGGATAATGATACCAAGCAAAGATTAAATAAATGCATAGGTAAAAGGAAAAATAGAGATAATTAAATTCGCTGAACGATACGTAAGGTAATTCTATGGCAAAGTTATCCATGTACCAAATATACCAATATCTGCCGAAAACCGATTGTGAGAAGTGCGGCTTTTCATGTATGGGGTTCGCAAATCGCCTTATCTCTAGAGATGTTAAACCGGAGGATTGCCCTTTCCTGTTAGAACCTGAGTACTCAGAGTCCCTGACTGAACTGAACAGACTTCTGGGCCCCGAGGTTGAGAAAGAGATCACAGGGCTTATAATAGACCAGGAAAAATGCAATGGATGCGGTATATGTGTTACTGTATGTGAAGTAAATATAGAAAAAAGTAAAGAGGTGGAATCCGGGAGAGGTCCTTGCTTTTCAGATGATGTGGTGTTACGAATAGATAATGGGAAGATTAAGCTGGTTGACCCCCAATCTTGCAGACGGGCAAACCCCTCTTCCCATATCTGCAGGGCATGTGCGGAGCTATGCCCCACTAAGGCTATTAGCCTTGTTTGATTGTAACTACTTAGGCACAAAGTGGCAAAGGCACATAGGCACAAAGCAGAGTGGAGTCGTTTTGTTGTTTTTTCCTACTTTGTGCCTTTGGTGCTCTGTGCCTACCTGAGTAGTCACGTTTAATTTTGACCTGGGGGTTATGGGTTAGTGCCTGAAGCTGAAAGCTGACCGCTGATTGCTGAACGCTTAAGATAGATGGAGGTAAAATTTGGCGGAAATACTGTATGAATCTGTAGTATGCCCCTCCTGTGGCTGCCTGTGTGATGACATAGATGTAGTCGTTGAGGAGAATCGGGTAAAGAGCATAAGAAATGTATGTGAATGGGGCATAAGCAAGTTTCTTTTTACCAAGAAGTTCACTTCAAATGTAAAAAGGGGACGGGTAGAAAAGCCGATGATCAGGGAAAAAACCCTGGTAGAGACCGACTATGAAACAGCCATTTCCAGGGCAGTGGATATCTTAAAGGGTTCAAAAAAACCCTTGATTTATGGGCTGACAAACTCAGGGTATAACGCCCAAAAAATCGCACTAAATATTGCAAGAAGGTTAAAGGGATTGTTTGAACCAAGGGGGGCAGCCCTCTTGAGCTCATATTATACCGCAATGGGTGATTCAAATTTTTACGTAGCGCCTCTAGAGGAGATAAGGAACAATGCCGACCTTATAATATATTGGGGATGCAACCCGATACATTCCACCCCAAGGCACCTGGCCCGATATTCGGTATATCCAAGGGGGAGATGCAAGGAAAGGGGAAGCCAGGACAGGATGGTTTTTACTGTGGATGTTGCCGAAAATGAGATGGGGAAGCTGTCCCGCCGGTTTCTTCAAGTGGAACGGGGAACTGATTTTCTGGTAATGGAAACCATGATGAAATTGCTGAGGGGTGAAAACGTTGAAGACTATAAAGGGGATATCGCTACTATAGAAAATATGGTCAGGCAGATGACAAAGGTGTCCTATGGTGCGATATTCTTCGGTTTGGGATTGTCAGCTAAGGATAATGCTGGGAAAAACATTGAGAATCTGATGGCACTGGTTAAGGAGTTAAACAGGAAAACCAGGTTTGTGATTCTTCCTCTTTATGATGATTTCAATACAAGTGGGGTGATACAGCTCCTTATCAGGGAGTTGAAAAGCCCAATGCCGGCGGATTTTTCCGGTAATCACGGCGCCAACAATAGTGAACACTCCTTGTTGGGAAACCTCCATGAGGTAGACGCTGCATTAGTCGTTGGAGATGACCCATTTTGGTCTCTTCCCTCTGAAAAGTCCGATTTGTTGAAAGAGATACCTATGGTTCTCATCGATCCTTTCTGGACAAAGACAACCAACAAGGCCCAGGTGGTTTTCCCAACAGCCGTTACAGGTATAGAGGCAGAGGGGATTGCCTATAGGATGGATGGCCTGCCCCTTAAATTGAAAAAGGTCATTAAGAGCGAATATCCATCGGACGAGAGTATATTGGGAGATATATACCAGCGTTTGTAATAAAGGAAGTCCCATGAAGATAAAGATAGAAGGCGGAAGGCTATACGATCCCAGGAACAACCTGGATGGAGAAGAGAGGGACATCTTCATAGAGGATGGCATAATAGTAGAGGGGTTCTCCGGTGCCGACAAGACTATTGATGCTTCTGGAAAAGCCATTATGGCAGGAGGCATAGATGTACACAGTCATGTAGCTACCTATGGTTTAAACCTGATAAGAGGGACGAACCGCTTTTATTCACCCAAGGAGATTGGTCATATATACGCTAAGATGGGGTACACCCATGTAAACGAGCCTTTCATGACCCAGGTCACGGCCAACTACGTTCATCATGAACTGTCCTCAATACCTATATTGGACACCTCCGCCTTTTTGGTGCTGAACCTCAGGGATGCTGAAACCAAGATCAAGTCTGCTAAGCATCTTGAAGAGGTTGAGAAGATTATACCAATCATTATTGCCGGCACAAAAGCTA
>JBAZOX010000295.1:0-3119 GCA_041648535.1 Desulfobacteria bacterium
CTAGTAACACTACCGTCCATTAAGACGTCTAGCCACCTCAGCCACGACCTCCTCCCTCTTAACCATAATAACCTCTCCCGTCTTTCTTAGCTTCAGTTCCACCATATCATCCTTAAGCGTTCTGCTGCTAATAGTCAGACGAATGGGTATGCCTATAAGGTCAGCATCTTTAAATTTTATCCCAGGGCTCTCTTCACGATCATCAAAGAGCACATCATAGCCCCTCTCACTAAGGGAGAGGTATATGTCCTCAGATGCATCCTTTACCTCTTTTTGATTGATGTTGATAGGTAGAATTGACACCAGAAAAGGAGCTATAGGTATTGGGAAGACAATACCATTCTGATCGTGATTCTGTTCAATAGCAGCAGCTACTGTTCTTCCCACCCCAATGCCGTAGCAACCCATTACGATCGATTGCTCTCTTCCATTAGCATCCAGAAAGGTTGCCCCCAAAGTCTCACTGTATTTGGTGCCTAGTTTAAAAACGTGTCCCACCTCAATCCCTCTACTAAATCTCAGCTTCCCATTACATCTGGGACATAGATCGTCTTTCGTGACCACTCTCAGATCAGCAAAGGTGTCGACTCTGAAATCCCTAAGGTTTACATTGATCAGGTGTGTATCCTTTTCATTTCCCCCTGTGATAAAATTGGACATCTCAGAAACGGCGTTATCAGCAACTATCCTTGTCCTTAAACCCACAGGTCCAGCGAACCCTATTGGAGCACGGGTTATTTCCATGATTCTTTCATCCTGGGCAAGGTTTAGGTAGCTACAGTCAAGTAAGTTCTTCACCTTAATCTCGTTGACCTCATGATCCCCCCTAACCAGTACAGCAACAGCCCCTTTATCGGTTTCATATATAAGAGTTTTAACAAGGTCTTTGGTGCTTACCTTTAAGAAACACGTAACATCTTCCACCGTCTTCCTGTCCGGTGTATGAACCTTCTGAACTTCCTTTGGAAGTGTTGATTCTTTCTCTTGAAAACTGGGATTTGAGTGTTTCGCCTCTGCCTTCTCCAAATTTGCAGCATAATTGCAGGAATAACAACTCACAATTGCACTTTCTCCGGAGTCTGCCATAACCATAAATTCATGGGAAAAGCTCCCGCCAATTGCCCCAGAGTCTGCCTCTACTGCCCTAAATTCCAGTCCACATCTCTCAAATATTTGGTTATATGCCTGAAACATTCGGTTATAACTCTCTTCCGCACCACCTTCGTCGATATCAAAGCTGTAGGCATCCTTCATGGTAAATTCTCTGCCCCTCATTAACCCGAAACGTGGGCGTATCTCATCGCGAAACTTGGTTTGAATCTGGTATAGGATCAAGGGTAATTGACGGTAAGACTTAATCTCCCTTCTGACCAAATCGGTAATTACCTCTTCATGGGTAGGGCCGAGACAGAAATCACGGTCATTGCGATCCTTGAACCTCAAGAGTTCTTTCCCATAGATGTCCCATCTTCCGCTCTCCTGCCAAATATCAGAAGGCTGAACGCTGGGAAGGGTTACCTCTTGAGCCCCTGCTCTGTTCATCTCTTCCCGGATTATCTGTTCCACCTTGTTGAATGTCCTTCTGGCAAGAGGCAGATAGGAGTAAATCCCTGCTGCCAGTTTCCGAATCATCCCAGCCCGAAGCATCAGTTTATGGCTCACCACCTCAGCCTCAGCCGGATCTTCTTTTAAAGTTGGAATTAACATCCTCGAATAACGCATAGTCCGTTTACCGTCGTCCTTTGTTAATCATTTTTTCTACTTCCCGAACAAATACATCGACAACCTCTATCTCTTTTATCTTTTTAACCGCCCTGCCCTTCTTAAATAAAATACCAATCTCTTTTCCACCGGCAATCCCGATATCTGCCTCTTTGGCTTCGCCAGGCCCGTTGACTACACAACCCATGACAGCTATATTTAATGGCATGGTAATATGAGTTAATCTCCCTTCAATCTCATTAGCCAAATTAATCAGGTCAATCTCACACCTGCCACAAGTAGGGCATGATATGAGGTTTATACCTCGATAGCGGAGCCCTAATGCCTTGAGAATCTCATATCCAGCTCGGACTTCCTCTATAGGATCAGCGGTTAAAGACACACGAATAGTATCCCCTATCCCTTCATTCAGGAGTATACCAATACCTATGGATGACTTTATTGTTCCGGAAAAGGATGTCCCTGCCTCTGTAATCCCTACGTGAAGGGGATAGTCAACCTTTTCCGACAGTAATCTATAAGCATTAACAGTATCAAGGACATTAGACGCCTTTAAGGAAACCTTAATATCATGGAAGTTCAAAGATTCAAGCATATTGATATTGCTTAGCGCGCTTTCCACCATAGCTTCTGGATTGGGATGACCATATTTGACAAGAAGCCTTTTTTCTATCGAACCGGAATTAACCCCTATCCTTATTGGTACTTTTCTCTCCTTAGCCGCCTCCACTACAGATTTAATCTTAGCTTTTCCGCCAATGTTCCCAGGATTGATCCTCAGGCCATCTACCCCCTCTTCGACAGACCTAAGGGCCAATCTATAATCAAAATGGATGTCAGCTATGAGGGGAATGCTTATACCTTTTTTTATTTCACCCAGTTTCTCTGCTGCTTCCATGTCTGGAACGGCAACCCTTATGATCTCACACCCTATTGATTCCAATCGACGGATCTGGGAAATGGTAGACAGGTGGTCCCTGGTATCGGTATTGGTCATTGATTGAACCGAAATCGGAGCGCCAGCGCCGATTTTAACATTGCCTATCGAAATCTGTCTGGTGTTTCTTCTTTTCATAAACCATTCCCGTGGAAAAATAGGATATGATCTTTAACCCTGAATCCTATTAAATACTCTAAAAATATAGCATCCGGTGAAAGGTGAAGTCAAGGGTAAAAGGAAAGAGTCTAATATCTGAAGGCTATGGTTTGATGTTTGAATCATAGTGAATCGCTGTTTTGTCCTTGACATAAAATTATGATCTTCTGTATACTCTCAGCATCTAAAAACGAAATCCTGCAGGATATCCACTTAGGAGGTTACTTAAATTTTTATAATTTTCTGTATTGACAATGGAGACATTTCAAACTATTTTCTAATACAATTATTGATGGACTTG
>JBAZOX010000296.1:0-3114 GCA_041648535.1 Desulfobacteria bacterium
GTTAGGAGTTTTTCCAACCCGTTCAAGAAACTCTTGACCAGTTTTTCCTCTTCCTCTTTGGTTTTAGGTTTGGGCAGATTGAGCGCCGAGATACCATCTAGGGAGTGTTCCCATTTCGTTTTCTGGTCATCGGTCAGTGGGGTGATTTTTTCACATCCGCCACAATCATAAGGAAGAGGGTCCAACTCGCTGAGATTGATTGGCAGCATCACCTGATCCTGGTTCTTGCTGATATCGGTTAATTTCGTTCTCTTTTTTGCCATTTACTTGCCCTTTCCTGTTTCCTTTTTACCCGATTCTTTTTCGGGGAGGTGCGTTGCCCGCTCGGCCCATGTTTTGCCGGTCTGATGATGGGCGGCCGACCAAGTGGGCTGGTAGTTCAAATACTCCTGGAGCTTGGGGTCATCTTCTCCCTTGCCGGTATTGGGGGTATCGCCCCACCCTATCCAGAAAAAGTAGAGGATTTTGGTTATATAATGTGTGGAACGTGTCAGCGGCAGATAGATCAGGAACGCTGCGAAGATCAAGATATGGGCGTATTCCCATGATTCCACGCTCACGGTATCAAGGGATATTACCCCAACCCAGAAATCCCTGAAACCGGTAAAGGTCTTATCATCTATAATCCAGGCAGCCCATCCCGAACCGAACATGATCAGGAAGAAGATATAGTTCAGGTAATTCTGCGGGGTAGCATACTCTTTGAGGTCTCTGTTAAAGGACCTGAAGATGAGCATCAGTATGCTTCCCAAACCGCCGATAGTGAAACTCGTCAGCCCGACTGCAAGGGTGAAGTAGTAGAGGAATTCACCACCGCCGCCTGCCGAGCCGCTGATAGCCCAGTCGCCAGCCTTCATGAATATGGCGCCTATCATGATCAAGCCATCGAAAAGCACGATCATCAAGAATCCCATGTGCCAGGGGTACAGCCCGGTCCAATACCACTTCTTCTTTTCAAAATACGATCCCATGAAAAGGTATCTCTTAATCATGGTGGTTATGTTGCGAAGAACATTCTTGTGGCGGGGTTTGTTCCACCATTCGATTTCCTCAAAATACGAACCGCCGTATTTATAGTTCTTTTCGTGGGGAACAGGGTAAAGTTCCCACCTTAGATTTTGGGGCATCTTGAAATACTTTTTGACCTTAATATAATAGGCCACCACAACGAACACGTACGCAAAGCATGTCAGTATCAGGCTAAAGTAATCCATCAGTCCTACCTTTCCGGATGTTTACTCTCATCCAGATAATGTGTTTTCCAAAAATAAACTTAGCCCCGGCCTGGTGGCCAAAGCTAAGTTATTATTGCGATATCTACTTTCTTTGAATTGGGCATTTCCAGTTGGTTTTTGGTGGCAGGGTCTTTTCAACCACCATCTCTCAAGCAAATCATCGAACGGAATTAGTATAAATCCTTGAACTATTGCTGTCAACTTTTTTAGGCGGGCCAAAGTTAGGGAAGCTCTGATCGAGTGTAAGAGATGTCATTGCTTAAAGCTGTTCAGAAACTCCCGATCAAAACCGTCATTCCGGACTTGATAAGCCTGCCCTTAGCCTGCCCCGTACTCGATACGGGGTACTTGATACGGTGGAATCCAGAAGCCTTTGCATGGATTCCGGCCTTCGCCGGAAAGACGAATGGAGGCAATTTCTTGTCGGGTGTATCCCGCCCCTGGAATTGGGAACGCAGAATGACACGGGCGCTCTCCTTTTAGGACAGCCTCAATTCCTTCTCTTGGGTTGGGTTCCCCTGGCTAAATTTTGGCTTTGAGCAATCGTGTGAGCTTGGTCGAAAAGGGTGGTAAGCAGATAAACCAGCTTGTCAAGTTGGCATCAATGTTATAAAATCGGATTTGTGAGAATTACAGGGCAACATGGGATGCAGGGGCATCGATATCTGTGTTGTCTACATTATATAATGCAACGGCAGTGAATACCCCCGCTGATCTGGGGGTATTCTTTTGAACCCTGTAGTATTAGCCGGACTCTTCAGGATCGGTCATTGCTGATAGTAAGGCGAGGAGTATGAATCTAGCGTAAGGGATGTTTTATTTATGAATATGAAGAAGGATGTCAAAAGCGGCAAGATAGGCGCGGTGATGGTGGTCGGGGGGGGTATCTCCGGTATGCAATCGGCCCTGGATCTGGCCAATTCCGGCTTTAAGGTTTACATGGTTGAGGAAACTCCCTCTATCGGCGGAAGGATGGCCCAACTGGATAAGACCTTTCCGACCAATGATTGCGCCATGTGCATGATTTCCCCAAAGCTAATCGAAAGCGGCAAGCATCTGAATATCGAGATTATCACGAACGCTGAGGTTAAGTCAGTAGAAGGGGGAGAGGGCAATTTCAAGGTGGAGATTCTCAAGAAGCCGCGGTTTATTGATATCTCCAAATGCAGTTCATGCGGGGAGTGCGTAACTGTATGTCCGGTGTCGTTGCCGAACGAATTTGAACAAGGACTGGTGATGCGGAAGGCCACTTATAAGCGATACCCGCAGGCAATCCCCAGCGCCAATGCGATAACCAAAAGGGGGACAGCGCCGTGTAAGATCGCTTGCCCGGCTCACATAAGCGTGCAGGGGTATGTGGCGCTGGTTGCTGATGGTAAATACAAAGAGGCGTTGGACCTTATAAGGGAAGAAGCCCCCTTCCCTGCGGTTCTAGGCAGGGTTTGCACTCATCCATGTGAGACTAATTGCACACGCCGGAATGTTGATGAGGCGCTTTCTATCTGTAAACTAAAGAGGTTTGCCGCCGATGAGGTCAGGGCCTCGGGAAAAGATGGTCCTCCTGTACCTAAAGAAAGCAAGAACAAAAAAGTAGCCATTGTGGGTTCAGGACCGGCAGGTCTGAGTGCGGCCTATTATCTGGCGCTTCAAGGCTATCAGCCGACGGTTTTCGAGGCTCTCCCCGTTGCCGGCGGAATGATGGCCGTGGGTATTCCATCTTACCGTCTGCCGAAAGATATTCTGAACGCCGAGATAGATTTTATAAAATCCGTTGGGGTGGAGATAAAGACCAATACGCCTGTTGGGAAATCGCTCTCCCTGAAAAATATTAAAGATCAGGGTTACGGGGCAATATTCGTTGCTGTTGGCGCTCACAGGA
>JBAZOX010000297.1:0-3101 GCA_041648535.1 Desulfobacteria bacterium
AAAATAAATGCTGCAACACCAAGGCCTTCTATTTCTTTTGCTGCATCTACTGCCTTCTTTTTGGTAACCTCAGTCCAACCCCTGATAGCGACCCTTCCGCCCTTTGCATCAATACCAACCAGGATTCTCCCCGGGTACAGTTGGCAGGCTTGTTTTATCAAATCAGGGGCTTCAATGGCTATTGTCCCCATGATAACCCTGCTTACACCAATTGAGATGTACCGGTTAATAGTAGTCAAGTCTCTTATCCCACCACCAAGCTGGATGGGAATGTTTATTGATTTGACTATCTTCTCTATAACCTCTGTGTTCTTTGGGCTGCCTGCGATGGATCCATCCAGATCTACAATATGTATTAACTCAGCCCCTCTATCCTCCCATCTCATAGCTGTCTCAGCAGGGTCATTGGAGAAGACAGTGACTTTATCCATATGGCCCTGAATAAGGCGAACGCATTTTCCTTCTTTTAAATCAATGGCCGGTATAATAATCATCAAATTTAATCCATGCTATTTTCTTTTTAATCCGGGGAATTTTTTCAACACCTCTTCAACACCCTGTTCAGCCAGCTCATCCGCAGTTAACCACTTGCTTCCTATTTTGAGAAAAGCATATAGTTTGAGCACATTTTCACTGAGAGATTTTTGGGTTTCGTCAAAGGAACCTTCCCAGATACTGTTATCCTCTTTTAGACTGATGAGGTGTACTTCGAACGCTAATGATGCCGGCCTATTAACGGAATAAGCGTATCCTTCGCGCTCTCGGTAACGAAATACAAAACCTGCTAAAACGGCATCTGCATTGAGTTCTTTTCCGACCTGGACCGCCATCTTAAGATGGGAGGTTTTTAAATCGTCATATAGCGCCTTAGAGATAGCTCCCCCTGCTTGATCTATTGGTAATACTGTGTAAACCTTTAAGGCGTTTAGCCTCTGATAGAAGAACTGAGTAAGTCTTTTTTCAGCATTTGGTACAATCTCCCCACTTTTAAATAAGTTTCCACATATTGGGCAACTAACAACTCTCCCTTTTTTTGTTTCTTGTAGTATTGTTTGAAATGGTATTATGGCAATTGTATTAATGCCGGGTATCTTTTCAACAGCAGGTTGAGGAGACTTCGCAGCTCTCAATTGTGTACACCCCATCATTGTAAGGCTTGCCAAAATAACCATTAATTTTATGAAAGGCGATATACACCTTTTGTTTATGTCCGTCTTGCCCATTTCAACGTTAGAAAAGCGCATGGGGCTACCTCTATTTTAATTCAATGAAGCTTTTCAAAATCTGTAATCCTAATCTTTGGCTCTTTTCTGGGTGGAACTGCATGGCAATGATGTTATCCTTCCAGATGCTGGATGTGAACTCGATTCCATGAGTTGTTGTGGTTGATATTATATTCTCGTCTTCGGGGACAACATAGAACGAATGTACAAAATACAAATATGAACCGTCATCTATGTGTTCATAAACAGGCGCCCTTTTTCTAAACCTCAAAGAATTCCACCCCATGTGGGGGACCTTTAATCTTACCTTGGGCATTTGGTTATTACTGTCAGTACCTGTAAGATTGGTTGGGAACCGTACCACTCTTCCTTTGATGATATTCAACCCCTTTGGGTTACCAAACTCTTCGCTTTCTGTGAATAAAATCTGCAGACCCAGACATATCCCCAGAAAAGGTTTGCCTGCTTCGATAGATCTGTATATAGAATCCACAAGGCCTAGTTTTTCCAGATTGTTCATGCATTTTGCAAATGCTCCCACACCCGGCAATATCACTGAAGAGGCATCTGAAACCTGCCCTGGAGTATTGGCTATGATTGCCCTGCTGCCAATCTTTTCCAATGCCTTTTGGACACTTCTAAGGTTTCCCATCCCATAATCTATTACAGCAATCGAACCCTTCGCCATTTATAATTTGCCCTTTGTGGACATCACCCCTTCTATTCTCTTATCAATGGTGGTGGCTTTATCTAAAGCTCGTCCAAAGGCCTTAAAGATAGCTTCAATTGTATGATGGGTGTCCTTACCATACATAACATTGATATGTAATGTTATTCCGGCGCTGCTGCTAAATGCCCTGAAGAATTCCCATATCAATTCTGTGTCAAATTCACCTGTTTTACCTTTCTTCAGTTTACTGTTATAAACCAGGAAAGGTCTGTCCGAGATATCCAGTACAACTGATGCCATAGCTTCAACCATAGGCACCGATGCTTCACCGTATCTTACGATTCCATCCTTCTTCCCCAATGCCTGTTTAAATCCTTCACCCAGACATATACCCACATCCTCTACGGTGTGATGTAAATCTACATTGGTATCACCACTGGCCTTAATCTTTAAATCAAAGAAGCCGTGTTTAGCCATCAAAGACAGCATATGATCCATAAAGGGGACAGAGGTATTTACATCATATTGCCCCGAACCATCGATGTTGATATCTATTTTAATATCTGTTTCTGAAGTTTTTCTTTCAATCTTGGCTTTTCTTTTCATAGCAACCCTCTATTTACCTGCTGTTGCTCAAAGGGGAATTCCTTTGGGCAACAACACGCTTATATGGTTTTTCTAGAATTTTTAAGGTAGAATAGCAACGGCATTCCTTCATGTCAAGAAATTTATATTTGTGATGAAAGGGATGCAGAATATAGGAATCGGGTTGGAGATCTATTAATATATTGATGGACCTTAATTATTTTGTTACTATATCAACAGAAGACCATATTGGGTTTTAGGAGTCCTAAATGGCTATTCATATAATTATCGACGGATACAATTTGATTAAGCAATCACCCGTTTTGAGCAGATTAGATCAGATGGATATAGAGAAAGGGCGAAATGAGTTAATCAGCAGACTGGCTGCCTACAAGAAGGTAAAGAAACACGGGATTACCGTAGTTTTTGATGGCTGTAAGGGGGGTGGTATTAGACAGGAGAGAACCAGGGATAGAGGAATAGATATTGTCTTTTCCAAAAAAGGCGAAGAGGCAGATGAAGTGATAAAGAGGGTTGTTAAGGTTGCAAGGGAAAAGATGCTTGTGGTAACCTCTGACCGTCAAATAGTCGATTTTTCTGAAAGACAGGGGGCATCTGTTATT
>JBAZOX010000298.1:0-3074 GCA_041648535.1 Desulfobacteria bacterium
ATCCGGTCTGCTTTCTCTATTTTAAACATTGTAATTATTGCCTCCTCATTTTAACCCCAGTACATCCTGCATATCGTATAACCCGTTTTTTTGATTAACAATCCATTTTGCAGCTCTAACAGCCCCACGGGCAAAGGTATCTCTGCTGTGTGCTCTGTGAGTGACCTCCAGCCTTTCACCTAAGCCACCGAAGATAACTGTGTGGTCACCTACAATATCCCCTGCTCTAATAGCCTGAATACCAATCTCTTTTTGTGTACGCTCTCCGACAATGCCCTTTCGTCCATAAACCCCTACCTCATCTATGTCCCTTTTCAGGGTTTGGGCGAGTATTTGTGCAATCCTCATGGCTGTTCCACTGGGGGAGTCTTTTTTAAACCTGTGATGAGCTTCAATAATCTCAATATCAAAATCATCTCCCAGAACCCTTGAGATATCCTTTATCACCTTAAACATCAGATTAACTCCTACGCTCATATTTGGAGAGAGGATACACCTGGTGTTCTTAGATAATCTTTTAACCTCCTCCATCTCTTTGGAGGAAAACCCCGTGCTTCCTATTACTATTGATTTCTTGCCTTTAGCAACAATCTCCAAATGGGCTAAAGATGCCGTATGATTCGTAAAGTCTATAATTACATCCCCTGAACTGAGAACTGTGTCCAGATTATCTTTTAATTCTATGTTTAATTTGCCCAGTCCAACAATCTCACCTATATCCTTGCCTATTGCAGGATGGTTCTTATATTCTACCGCACCAACAACCTCAATCCCTTCGGTTTCATTTATTGCATTGATTATTCTGCCCCCCATCCTACCTGAGGCACCCACAACAATGGCCTTTACCATTCCTTTTCCTCCCCAACTTATTCGTGAATCGTAAGTCGTGAATCGTAAGTAGTAAATAGAATAAAACCCATTCACGATTTCCGAATTAATCTGTAATTATCGCATCTTTCCCCAACCGTCCCTCGTATATAACTCTGGCATCTCCTTCCAGGAATACCTCCTCAAATCTATCCATGGCGTATTTAAAATGAACAGTTAGGATTCCTCCACCTTTTGTCCTAACAGCCACTGGAGATGAGACCATGTCTTTTAGATATGCAATCAGGACTGAGGCTACAGCTCCAGTTCCGCAGGCGAGGGTTTCGTCCTCTACACCTCTTTCATAGGTGCGAACAGCCATATCGGATCGACCATTGACATAAGCGAAATTTGCGTTGGTTCCTGCCGGCTTGTATTGGTCATGATAACGTATCATCCTTCCTATTTGAACCACTTCGCAGTCGTCTATATCACTAACAAATTTCACCACATGGGGGACCCCTGTGTTGATGAAGCTAACAAGATGTTTTTCTCCTTCGATTAACAGTGTTTGATCACAGATGATACTTTCCGGGGCAGTCATCTCGATCTTAACCCTGTCTTCCATGATTTCAGCTCTAATCAATCCGGCCATGGTTTCGAAAGACATCTTTTTGCCTGCAATTCCTTTTAGATAAGCAAACCTGGCGGCACACCTGCCGCCATTTCCACACATCTCAGCCTCACTTCCATCTGCATTGAAGAACATCCACTTAAAATCAGCCTTGTCTGATTCCTGAAGTAATATAAACCCGTCAGCCCCCACCGATATCTTTCTCTGGCAGATCTTCTTAACAAAGTCGTTAATATTATCTCCGTTTATAATACCGCTGCGGTTGTCCACAATTATAAAGTCGTTTCCACTTCCGCTCATCTTGAAAAAATCTATATTGTACATACGGATACCTTGATGTATATAGGTAATTGAAACCTTTACATAACCTGCCGAGAGCTTTGAAGAAGTCCTCTGAGAGCGAATTCATAGATTTTTTGGGGAACCCACCTTGGCGAGCGTAATGTAGAAAATTCACATGTTTGAACCCGAAGGGCGAGTTTGTGAATTTTCAATGAAGCGAGCTTAGATGGGTCAAAAAATGTATGCTGAAGCGAAAAGGGGTACTTTTTCAAAGCTTTCTAGCACTTAACTTTAAATTATGAAACAATCCAGGAGTCAGAATCCAGAAGATAGATTTAAGAATTCAGGGATACTCTCTCCCTTTATAAGATCGTCGTATTCCTCCCTTTCCCGGATTATATAAAATTCATCCCCAGCTACCATGACTTCAGGGACACGGGGACGTGAATTGTAGTTAGAGGACATAGTAAAACCATATGCACCGGCGCTCATAATAGCCACTAAATCTCCCCGTTCAAATTGAGGCATCTTTCGATCTCTGGCCAGAAAATCACCGGACTCACATATTGGTCCTACCAGATCAGCTACAAATTCTTTCCTTTTTATTAACTTAACGGGCTGAATCCCCTGGAAAGAACCATAGAGAGCAGGACGGCTCAGATCATTCATACCAGCGTCTACAATGACGAAGTTTTTCTCTTCACTCTTCTTTGTATAGAGCGCCTTGGTTACCAATATCCCGGCATTTCCAACAATCACTCTGCCTGGTTCTAAGATAAGCACACATTTGAGATCGAAAACCTCCTTAATAATAGCCTGGGCATAGGTGTTCGGATGGGGAGGGGTCTCCTCGTCGTAGGTAATTCCCAGACCACCGCCCAGGTCCAGATAGTTTATGTTTATTCCCTCCTTTTGCAATTCAAGGACCAGTTCTTTTATCCTATTAAGGGTATCAACAAAGGGGCCCACCTCTGTAATCTGAGACCCAATGTGGCAATCTATCCCTACGATATCAATATTTTTGAGTTGTTTGGCATTCCTGTACTCTTCCAGAGATTTTTTTATGTCGATCCCGAATTTATTCTTCTTAAGCCCTGTAGAGATATAGGGATGGGTTTTAGGGTCTATGTCTGGATTTATCCTGAATGAGATTCTGGCCTTATTCCCAAGTTTTCCTGCCACAGAATCTATGACCTCCAGTTCTTGGGTTGACTCGATATTAAACATCAGGATGCCCGTCTGAAGGGCAAACTCTATCTCATCGACTCTCTTCCCCACACCAGAGTAAACTATCTTTTTCGGGTCAGCTCCAGCCATTAATGCCCTGAATAACTCTCCCCCTGAGACGATA
>JBAZOX010000299.1:0-3062 GCA_041648535.1 Desulfobacteria bacterium
AGCCTTATAGGGGTACAGGATTTAGTTACGGATGGGGCTATGTACTCGTTTTTGCTGAAGGGTTAAAAAAGGCCGGCAGGAATCTGGATGAAGACGCTTTGATAAAAGCTCTAGAAGGTCTTAAAGATTATGATACTGGTGGGCTTCTTGCTCCTATTACATTCAGCTCGAAGAGCCATAGAGGCGCGAATGCATCAAAGATTTACAAAGCCGACCCAAATGCTGGAAAATACGTACCTTTAACCGGATGGAGGAAATCAGATTAAGGGTTGTAAAGAGTGCCCTTTGTGCTCTTCAATCTTCATCGCTCTCTAACCGTGAACCTTGGAACTTTGAACCTGAATAGTTACAGGAAAATTAATAGTGTTTCATCTATCATTTGTCAACCAAAAACCGTTTTTTAGATAAAGCGGAAAGGGATTTTAGTCAATAAACTCAACGAACAACCGATAACTGACACTGGTATCAGTTATCACTTAATCAAACGTCGGTGCATTACAAAGATAGCAAGCGGGAAAAATATTAGACAAAAGACTAAGAGATAGGCAACATCCCACAGCAGCCTGGTACTTATAATCCCAAAACTGAAGGATCGGGTGAGATTGACAAGGTGAGTAAGGGGAAAAAGTATAGAAAGTTTCTGCGCCCAAAATGGTAAATTTTCAACAGGGAAAAATGTTCCGCTGAAGAGGAACATGGGGGTAATGAATAGGAATATAGGCAAATTAAATATCTCAATAGTTGGCACAATCCCTGTGAAAAACATGCCGATGGATCCAAAGGCAATACCACCCAGGAAAGCCAAAGGTATGATTAAAAGACCCTGAGGATATGTAATTAGGCCGAACAGGCTGATAACTCCCAACATAATCAATGTGGCAATCACGGATTTAGTAGCCCCCCATATAATTTCTCCTGTAATAATCTCTTCCAGTGATAGAGGTGTTGCCATTATGGCGTCGAAGGTCTTTTGATAGTACATTCTAACAAAAGAGGCATAGGTGTTCTCAAAGAAGGCGTTGTACATTATGTTGATAGCTATCAGTGCCGGTGCAATGAAAGCCACGTAAGATACTTCGGAGCTATGATAAACAACCTTTCCAACTAAGACACCTAGCCCAACCCCAAAGGCCAATATGTAAAATAGGGGCTCCAGAAGAGGTGGAAGAAAACTGATCTTCCATGTCTTTTGGTAAACCGTAAGGTTTCTCTGCCATACTCGAATAAATCGTCTGGAAATCCTTTGGGAAATTCTTTCCATCATTCTCTCAGATCCCTGCCCGTTAATTTTAAGAAGACGTCTTCCAGTGTAGCCATTCGCAGGATGCAACCATCCTTACAGTAGGTGTCGCTGATCTTATGGAATAAATTGTCACTATCTTCAGAATAGATAATCAGGCGATGGCCAACATCCTCGTGCTCTAGCCTTTGAGATTGAATGAATGCCTGCAATTCTTTACTGGGGGCGCTGACTTCAATGACATTTTTACCTATATGTTTTCTGATAAGCTCGAAGGGTTCTCCCATGACCAATATGCGGCCATGATCCATGATAACAAGCCGATCACAGAGACGGGAAGCCTCATCCATATAGTGTGTGGTCAACAGGATGGTAAGACCTTTTGACCTGAGCCCTTCCAGCCTTTCCCAAACCTGGTGCCGTGATTGAGGATCCAGCCCTGTTGTGGGTTCATCGAGAATCAAGAGATCCGGATCATTGATGAGTGCACGGGCCAGAACCAACCTGCGCATCATTCCACCGGATAGTTCTGTTACTTTTGCCTTCTCTCTATGACCTAGGGACATAAAAGCTAAGAGTTCTTTTGCTCTTTTTTCTGCTGCTTTTCGAGGAATGTTGAAATAGTGGGCGTAGACCTCCAGATTTTGTAAAACACTCAGATCGGGGTCCAGATTGTTTTCCTGTTGACAAACACCGATACGAGACTTGATTTGGCGTAATCCTTTAGATATATTAAGATCAAAAACCTTTAAACTGCCGCTGGTCATAGGAGAAAAACCGTATATCATGCGAATGGTTGATGTTTTTCCGGCACCGTTAGGCCCCAGTATGCCGAAGCATTCTCCCTGCAGTGCTTGAAAAGAGATGCCATCAACTGCAACCAGATCCCCGAAGGTCTTTCTCAGACCTTCTGCCTCTATAATATGCTCCATCTGCTCTTTCTCCAGATGAGAGCTTTGAAGAAGTGCCCCTTTTCGCTTCAGCATGAATTCGCTCTCAGGGGTACTTCTTCAAAGCTCTCGATAGGTTATGTTGCTCTCAAACTTTGAGAATATAGGGGAGAGATGGTTGTGTGTCAAGGATAAAACACAGCCCGCTGCAATTCAGACACTGGATTTTTTTAAGAGTTATTGACCGGAGTTTACCCAAGCCCGGCAGTGGTGCGGGGTATATGGCAAGTGAATATGTATTCCCATTGGTATTGATGTTAAACGGTGGCGGTCGCAGTTTGGAAGATATGAGGGTAACATAAAAAATAGTCGTCCGGCTGAAACCGGCCTGCGTCCCTGAAAAACCATGAAGTTGGGCTAAGATATGTTACGAAAAGGTAAAGCAAAGTGTAAGTTCCCAATGTTTTGTTGTTAAGTTTTGTGGGTTAGGCAACAGAGTTGCGCCAAGAACAGCTTTTGATATAATCAATGACAGGCAAAAACTCCTGTCACAACAAGATTATTCCTTGAATAAAAAAAGCAGTCGTATTCTGGTAGGATATTTTTGATCTTTGCCTTTGAAACGATTTCTAATGATATTTTGTCAGACGAAACAACAACTTCAACATCCTTGAATCCGAGCCACTGACGAGTTATTGGGTACTGGAATTTGAAAAACGCTTCTTTGATAGAGAATCCTGCCGTCGCATGAAAAGCAAGATCTTCGTTTTGTAATTTATTAAGCACTGTTATTTCGTCATCGGAAAAGATCGACGGGAAAAGTTCCAATTGCACACGATGCAATTCTTCAATATCAACACCAATTGAACTATATTTTGTTTTATCCGCAATAACACACAAACAAGTATTATCACAGTGAGAAATCGAACCGA
>JBAZOX010000300.1:0-3038 GCA_041648535.1 Desulfobacteria bacterium
TAGAGGCAGCTATTGCCCGATTGAGGGCCGAGTCTCCAAATTTAGATATCATAGACTACATCTATGTCTTGAATGAAGAAAATGTACTCCAGGGTGTGGTAAGCATTCGGGACATCTTCGCAGCCAAATCCCGTCAACCCCTCTCCGAAATCGAGGTTCCAAGGTTGGTGAGCGTCAAAGTGGATACAGACCAGGACGAGGTAGTTAAGTTGTTTATGAAGTATGGATTTAGAGCGCTTCCTGTGGTAGATAAAGATAACTGTCTCAAGGGAGTAATCGGTTTCCGTAGTGTCCTTGATGTATTGTCACACGATAGAGGATAAAGATGGAGAAGAACTACGCAAGGTCGGTTTCGGGTTCGATGCGTTCTATGTGGAAGATGGTGGGGCTATTCCTCATTCTGGCGGGGCCCGGCATTATTACCTCCAATGTTGATAATGATGCCGGTGGCATCACCACTTACTCTTTAACCGGTGCAAACTATGGACTCAAACTCATCTGGACTCTTATCCCGATTATGATCGCCCTGATCATAATCCAGGAGATGTGTGCACGGATGGGGGTGGTGACAGGCAAAGGGCTATCCGATCTTATCCGTGAAAAATTTGGCGCTAAAATTGCTTTTTATCTGATAATCGGTATCTTCTTAACCAACATGGGCAACGTCATATCCGAATTTGCGGGGTTGGCAGCAGGGATGGAAATTTTTGGGGTAAACAGATTCATTTCCGTTCCTCTGGGCGCCTTTATAGTCTGGTGGATAGTAGTGAAGGGAACCTATCGATCCGTGGAGAAGGTATTCCTGATCGCATGCGTGTTTTACCTCTCCTACATCGTGACAGGTGTCATCGTGAAACCGGATTGGGGACATGTATTTAAACAATTTATAAACCCCCAACTGAGTCTTAACCCATCTGAGATGACCATGGTCATTGGCCTGGTAGGAACAACTATCGCGCCATGGATGCAATTTTACCTCCAGGCTTCGATTGTGGAGAAAGGAATCAAAATAGATGAGTATAAATTCGCTCGATTCGATATAGTCATAGGATCGATTGTTGTCCATATCGTTGCCTTTTTCATCATCCTGGTCTGCGCAGAGACCCTTTTCAAAAATGGGATCCGGATCGAAACAGCGAAGGATGCCGCCCTGTCCCTTCAGCCACTGGCTGGAAAATATTGCACTTATCTCTTTGCCTTTGGTTTGGTCAATGCCTCCCTCTTTGCCGCTTCTATCCTTCCTTTATCCACAACCTATCTGATCTGTGAAGGACTGGGGTGGGAGACAGGGATAAACAAAAAGTTTGCGGAAGCCCCTCAGTTCTATGGGGTCTACTCTTTGCTCATCTTTTTAGGGGCAGGAATCATCCTTTATCCGAATGTTCCTCTGATCCCGATCATGTACTTCTCGCAGGTGATCAATGGAATGGCTCTCCCCTTTGTCCTCATATTCATGCTTTTGCTCATCAACGACAAGAAGTTGATGATGGGTTATACAAATGGCCCGGTCTTCAACGCAATCGCATGGGTAACCGCAGTCGTAATGATTGTCTTTACCCTCGTCCTTCTAATCCGAATGATTTAATCCCCCTCTTTTTCAACCCCGCACTTAATGCTACTACGACACATTGTCATTCCGAGGAGTACAGCGACGAGGAATCTCAAAAATGCGACCCTAGACGGGAAGATTCTTCACTTCCTTAGGTCGTTCAGAATGACATAAAACATGAATTGTCGGAGTAGTATTAAGTGTGGGGTAATTTTTCAGGATGGCCTAACTGACTGATGAAGGATTAAAGAGTGAAGCCCAAAACGTTTCTTTAGACGCTCCTTAGTTATCCTGGCAATTTTCAGGTTTGGATACAGACCTACCTTAACCCGATGACGGGCGACCCCATTTTTCAAAGATGCATATTCAATAAATGAGGGGAATCCTTTTTCCGAAAGATTCTGCCTTAAATCGGCCGCCCTCCTCTTCTTAGAAAAAGTTGCAACCTGAAGAACATAACCCTTTTTACGACTCTTAAAATTATAAGGTACCTCTTTTTCATGTTTCTGAACCCTGAGGTTATCGCTCCTATCTTCTACTGCATCTCCGTTAAACCCATAATCAAGTAGCCTTGCAGCATCTCTAAAGTGATTCTGTGAACCAAAGACACATACCAGGAGATTCTTACCATCGCGCGAAGCCTCACCCACAAAACACCGCTTGGCTTGAGATGTGTATCCTGTCTTACCACCAATCATACCCTCAAAATTGCCCAGCAGTCTGTTATGATTTCTAAGATGGATCAATCTGGAACCAGGACCCCTGATTGATATAGACTTTGTTTTTAATACCTCCCTGAGAATCGGATTGCTTATAGCATACTTAAAAATTAAGGCCATGTCTCTCACTGTAGTATAATGATCCTTCTGATCAAGACCGTGAGGATTAACAAAGTGGGTATTGTATGCCCCTGCTTCCTTTGCCTTGCGATTCATAAGACGGGCGAACTCTTCAACAGACCCGGCAGTTCCCTCTGCCAATACTAAGCTCGCATCGTTAGCAGAGTTCAGAAGAATGCTGAATATAAGATCTTCCATCTGCCACCTCTCACCAGGACGAACTCCTATTTTAGAGCGAGGCACCAGAGTTGCATCTTTATTAACCATTAGAAAAGCATCAGGGGATTTTTTATCCAGCGCAACAATAGCTGTCATTACCTTGGTAGTGCTGGCAGGGGGTAAAGGAAGGTCTGGATTCTTTTCGTAAAGAATGGCTCCGGTATCAGCATCCATTAAAAAAGCAGCCCTGGCTGTAATAAAGTCATCAGGGGATGTCTGGGGATTTGATTCACTCTGGCTAAAGAGTAAAAGGAATAATACCCAAATGCCAATAATTACATATTTTTTAAACAGGGTCTTTACCATATAGCATATAGCAAAAAATCATGTTACTACTCAGGTTGTTTAGACTGTAGGCTGAAGGCTGTAGTAGCCTAATAGGCTGTAGGCTGTAGTAGGCTAATAGTCTACAGCCTAATAGTCTACAGCCT
>JBAZOX010000301.1:0-3005 GCA_041648535.1 Desulfobacteria bacterium
AATCTCAACATCCTCTCTCTTTATATCATAATCCATGCGTCTCTCCGTTTAATCTCAGTATATATGGGGATTATCTGCAAAATCTGACGTACAGCAAATTGTATAGTAAGTAGGCACAGCGAGACCTTTGAAGAATGCCCCTGAGAGCGAACATCGTCAAAAACCGGAAATCGTGAATCGTGAATGGGTGTTGTTCTATTTACGACTCCCGACTTACGATCATAGATGGGTCAAAAAATGGATGCTGAAGCGAAAAGGGGTAATTTTTCAAAGCTCTCATTAAGTGGGCAAAACTTATACTTATATATAATGATACTATCGGCAAAGTCAAGCTAATTGAAAAATATTTTGATGTCATCTAAATTGTTTGTTATGGGACAATTGGGCAAACTGTTGATAAACATTTCCCCGTATTCTCTCGTTAATATACGATTATCCAATATAGAAAGAACTCCTCTGTCTTTTTTATTTCTAATTAACCTCCCTATCCCCTGTTTCAATGTTATAATGGCCGATGGTAATTGATAATCAAGGAAGGGGTTCCCTCCACTTCTTATGATATTTTCAATTCTAGCTTCAACTACGGGTTCTGAAGGAGAAGCAAAGGGTAACCTATCAATAATAACACAGCTCAGCGCCTCACCCTGAACATCCACCCCTTCCCAGAAACTATGGGTGGCTAATAATACAGAGTTGACATCTCTTTTAAATTCCATAAGCAAATGAGACTTTGGTTTTTCCCCTTGGAGTAAAACCAAAAAGTCCAGTCGTCCCCTTAACCTTTCATAGACCTCTTTCATGTTTTTGTAGCTTGTAAATAAAACAAATGCCCTTCCAGAGGTGACAGTCAGTATCTTTTCAATCTCCTCAGATATGGCATCGACAAATTTGGATGTATTTGGATCAGGTATTCCTTTCGGCAGATAAAGTATAGCCTGTCTTTCATAATCAAAGTGGGAACTCAAAGATAATTCGTTGATGTCCCCATTAAGCCCCAGTCGGTTTTTAAAATAACTAAAGCTCTTATTGGCAGAAATGGTGGCAGAGGTGAAAATGATACATTTGAGATTGTTGAACAGTCGGGTATTCAGCTCATAGGATACGTCAATGGGCGAGGCATGGAGAAATATGCCTTTCCCTCTGTTCTCACACCAGTAAACATATAGAGGGTTTTGCAAGTTGACAATAAATGTCAATTGGTCCTTTATGTCTGATGCCCTTTTGCTGCAAGCCCTGATTTCATCGGTTTTGTTCTCCAGGCTGTTAAGTCTGGCAGATATTAGTTCCAGGCTATTTAAAATCTCACTAAACTGCTTTAAGGTATCACCATTAAGGATGTCTCCCTTCAATCGATATCTCGTTACAGTGCTTCCGAAGTTGTGAAAGAATTTCTCCTGTCTTTGCATTAAAAAATCCAGTGTTTGATTTATCCCTTTATCATTGATTTTGCTCAATCCCAGCTTTCTCTGAATATCTCTGATTAGCTCTGCAAATCTAAAATTACTTACCATTATACCAAAATAATTGGTAACCACATCTTCCAGTTGATGTGCCTCATCGAAGATTACCGCATCGTAGCCAGGTATTATTTCTCCGAAGCCGGACTTCTTTACCGCTAAATCTGCGAAGAAGAGATGGTGATTTACGATAATGATATCAGCAGCAGCAGCATTTTGTCGCATACGGGTAATAAAGCAGGTATCGAAGGTTTCACACTTTTGTCCTAAACAGAGGTCACTCGTTGAGCAGATATCATCCCAGAATGAATACCCATCGGGCAGATTGTTAAGTTCTGAGCGGTCTCCCGTCTCAGTGTTTGCTGCCCATTTTTTGATCTCCTCATGATGAGAGAAATCTCCGTCGAATGTCAGAAAGGGCTGGGCACTGTACTGCCTGAAACGTCTTAAACAGAGATAGTTATTCCTTCCTTTCATGCAGATAGCATTGAAATCAACAGGAAGAATCTTTTTTAAAAGAGGGATGTCTTTGAAATAGATTTGCTCCTGGAGATTCTTTGTTCCGGAAGAGACAACAATCTTTTTGCCGCTTAAAACAGCAGGAATAAGGTACGCAATAGTCTTGCCAATCCCTGTTTCCGCCTCAACAACCAGGTATTCATTGTTCTTTAAGGCATCATTGGTCGCTTCAGACATTCTTATCTGTTCCGGACGAAACTCATAATTAGCTAGCTTTTTAGAGAGGATACCCCCGGGTTCTAAGATTGAAACCATCATTTATTATACCTGACCTTTAATAAAAATCTTTGGAATTTAGAAATAATTATGTTACAAATATCCTAATTAAATTCTTACCTTTGTCAAGTTTTTTCCATTTTAGCCAGGAGCAGGGAGGGAGCCATGTCAGTAAATAAGGTAATACTAATCGGCAGATTGGGAGCAGACCCGGAAGTAAGATATACCAGCGATGGAACGGCTGTAGCTACTTTCCGCATAGCTACCACTAAGAAATGGTCCAATCAACAAGGAGAAAAGGAAGAGAAAACAGAGTGGCACCGTATCGTAGCATGGAGAAGGCTGGGAGAGATATGCGGGGAGTACCTGTCAAAAGGCAAGCAGGTTTACATTGAAGGTGAGTTACAGACCCGTTCATGGGAAGATAAAGAGGGCAACAAGAGATGGGCAACCGAGGTTGTTGCTTCCAACATGCAGATGTTAGGAAGCCCTGCTGACCAGGATAGACCTAAGAAGGATTTTGAGGGGAGTCCTAAACAGGATGCGAGTTTTGATACTGAGGATGACATACCTTTCTAAGTTACTCTGTTCACTTTTCACCGGCACGCCGTTGATAATGTTGTGGAATTAAAACGATATATTGAGTTAAATTTTGCAATAATTTAATAATTGCCTGCCTGTGTGTTGTCTACTTGGATATGTCCAAGTGCGCACAGGCATTTGTGGATTGATAATGACTGGCAGTGAGATAAGACAAAGATTTTTGAAGTACTTTGAAAAAAAGGGACATGTGATAGTCGGCAGCTCCTCCCT
>JBAZOX010000302.1:0-2997 GCA_041648535.1 Desulfobacteria bacterium
GAAAGAGTATATTCAGAGAGAAATTTTAGATATATTAAAGGCTGAGGAAAAACCTCTTGAGATTTCAAATTCCTGTCCATTTGTCATAATGGTTGTTGGTGTCAATGGGGTTGGGAAGACAACTACCATTGCAAAGATGGCAAACAGGTTTAAGGAGGAAGGGAAGAGTGTTCTTCTTGCTGCAGCGGATACATTCCGGGCTGCTGCTATAGAACAGCTTGAGATATGGGGAGAAAGAGCAGGGTGTAAGGTCATTAAACATCAGAACGGGGCTGATCCTTCGGCAGTTGTTTTTGATTCCATAAAGGCGGCACAGGCAAGAGACATTGATGTCCTCATCATTGATACTGCGGGCAGACTGCACACCAAAGTAAATCTAATGGAAGAGTTAAAGAAGATTCAAAGGATTATTGGAAGGGAGCTGCCAGGCGCTCCCCATGAAGTCCTCCTTGTCCTGGATGCTACCACCGGTCAGAATGCTATTTCCCAGGCCAAGTTATTCAAAGAGGCAACAAATATTACAGGCATAGCTCTGACAAAGCTTGACGGGACAGCTAAAGGCGGGATTATTGTAGGTATTTCCGGTGAACTAAAGATTCCTTTAAGATACGTAGGTATTGGCGAAGGCATGGATGATCTGAAGGTGTTTAATGCCAAAGAGTTTGTAGAGGCGCTTTTTTGAAGTGAGTGCCTATTTTTCTTCTTCTTTACGAGAGCTTTGAAAAATTACCCCTGAGAGCGAATTCAAAGCTCTCGGTAGGTTCTGCAAAGCTTTCCTTTCCGTGCTATCAGTGGTAGTATTGCTGCTACTGATAAGCGCAGCGTTTCCTAATTGCACAGAAAAGAGCGAAACAGGGAAGGGGGTGAAACAATTGACTGAATCATATAGTGAGACAGGGGAGATAAGGGAACCTGCTGTAGCCGGGTCCTTTTATCCGAACGATCCAGTAGTTTTGAAGAAACAGATAAGGGGTTTTTTAGATAATGTCCCGGAGGAGAAAATTGAGGGGAAGATAATAGCTCTCATCTCTCCCCATGCCGGGTATATGTACTCAGGACAGGTGGCAGCCTTTGGGTATAAACTGCTTGAAGGATCAGATTTCAACAGGGTTATAGTAATTGCCCCCAGTCACAGAGCCCATTTTCATGGGGCTTCGGTGTATAATAAGATTGGCTATAAGACCCCCCTTGGGATAGTTCCCGTTGATCGCGATCTTTGCAATAGGATTATTGCTCAAGATAAGATGATAAGTTACTACCCTCAAGCCCATACTCAGGAGCATTCATTAGAGGTCCATGTCCCCTTTTTGCAGATAGTTTTGAAAGAATTTAGATTAGTACCCATAGTAATGGGCAGTCAGGATTTCGATACCTGTAGGATTCTGAGCGAGGCTATTCTAAAAGCGATAAGGGATGAAAGGGTGCTTATTGTTGCAAGTTCAGACCTTTCTCATTTCCATCGTTATGATAAGGCGGTCAGTTTAGATAAAACAGTATTGGATCATATCGATAAATTGGATGCCGGTGGGCTTGAACAGGATTTGAAAGATGGAAGGTGTGAGGCTTGTGGAGGGGGGCCAATAGTCACTGCTATGTTGATTTCGGAGAAGTTAGGAGCCAATAAAGCCAAGGTTTTGAATTATGCCAATTCCGGTGATATAACCGGTGATAAAAGCGGGGTGGTAGGGTATGCGGCTGCTGTTCTGTACAAAAACCAGGGAGAGACTAAAAATAAAGAGATAGAAAGGGCAGGTGTGGACTTAGGGCTTAACAAAGAGGAGAAGAAAACCCTCCTTAGCATAGCGAAAACTGCTATCGAATGCAGGGTAAAGAATCAAAACTTACCCAAGTTTGATATAAGATCAGATACCTTGAGAGAGAAGAGAGGTGCCTTTGTAACCCTGCACAAACATGGCAGCTTAAGGGGATGTATTGGAAATATCCATGGCAATAAGCCTCTCTATATAACCATAGAAGAAATGGCAATAGCTTCCGCCTTTAATGACCCTAGATTTAAGCCTGTTACAGAGGGAGAGATCAAGGATCTGGATATCGAAATCTCTGTACTGACACCTTTGAGGAAGATAGACAACGTTGAAGATATTCAAGTGGGTAAGCACGGAATATATATAGAAAAAGGCTACTATTCAGGGCTGCTACTTCCTCAGGTGGCCACTGAGTATCGATGGGACAGTACCACCTTTCTGGAACAAACCTGTAATAAGGCAGGGCTGCCAAAGAGTGCATGGAAGGATAAAGATACACGCATATATATCTTCTCGGCGGATATCTTCTCTGAGGAGGAACTATAAAGATTAAGAGATTATGCCCTATAAAAAAGGGAGGAGAGCTAAATCATGTTGAACACAGAAAATTTAGTTTCAAGGATCACGATCAATCCCAAAATAATGCTTGGCAAGCCGACTATTCGGGGTATGAGAATCACCGTGGAACAGATAGTCCGGGCGCTTTCGGGAGGCGTATCGGAGCAGGAACTGCTTGAAGAATATCCAGAACTTGAGAAAGAGGATTTTCGGGCGGTGTTCGCATATGTAACGGGGCTGGTCGAAGAGGAGCAGGTGTTTCCCGTCGGAGTGTCTTCATGAATTCATCCGAACTGAGATTCCTCGTTGATGTTGGTGTGGGCAAAGGAATCGAAAAATATCTCAGGGAAGAGGGGTATGATACGAAAGCTGTGAGAGATATTGACCCTCGTATGGAAGATGAGGAGGTTATCCGTACCGCCGTATCCGAAAATCGTATGATTATAACAATGGACAAAGATTTCGGAGAGTTGGTATATCACTCCTCAATGGAACATAGCGGAGTTTTGCTACTGAGGCTGGAAGATGTCATCGGCTCCGTGAAATTGCAGGTCGTAAAACACATTATGAAGAATTATTCGGATCGAATAAAAAACTGTTTCTGCGTGTTTCAGAATGATAAGTTCCGAATCAGAAAAATAAATCGGTAACTGACAAGGTTATTAATATCTTC
>JBAZOX010000303.1:0-2977 GCA_041648535.1 Desulfobacteria bacterium
CATGTTGGGAGTACCATATACCCTTCTTCACAAGGGACATGTATCTATAGATTTAATTTACTCACGTTTTTCCCCAAAGGTACAGGCCTACATTGATGTCGTTACTTATGGTACGCTTTTCTTTCTCTTTAGTATCATCCTCTTATGGATGGGGACAAAATTCGCATGGGTATCCATAGAGATGTTAGAAAAGAGTCAGAGTCCATGGAGACCCCCTCTATACCCAATCAAAACGATAATACCGGTAACATTTTTTCTGCTGATAATTCAAGGGACCTCAAAAATAGCTAAGGATATAATCTTTCTCGTTAAGGGGGTGAGGATATGAGCCCTGAACTTATGTCAATAATAATGTTCGCTTGCCTTCTTATTGTGCTTTTTTCAGGTCTACCTATTGCCTTTTCCATGGGGGGGCTTGCCGTTATCTTTGGATATCTATTTTGGGGACCTCAATGTTTTTATATGTTTGCCAGTAAAACTTATGGATTAATGGACAACTATATTCTTGTAGCCGCCCCACTTTTTATCTTTATGGCGATGATGGTGGAGCGTTCAGGTATTGCCGACGATCTCTATCACGCAATGCATGTGTGGTTTGGACCTTTAAGGGGCGGATTAGCAATAGCGACCATACTGGTCTGTACAGTCTTTGCAGCTACTACTGGAATAATCGGAGCCTCCGTTGTCAGCATGGGTCTTCTTGCCCTTCCTGCGATGCTTAAACGTGGCTATCAACCAGAGTTAAGTACAGGGACCATCTGTGCAGGAGGTACTCTTGGAATCCTTATTCCTCCCAGTCTAATGCTTGTTGTCTATGGCGCATATGTAGGCATATCAGTTGGAGATCTCTTTGCTGCAGCTATCCTTCCAGGGTTACTTCTTTCAGGTTTGTATATAATTTATGTAGGAGTACTGTGTCATATTCGACCAGACATAGGACCACCTCTGCCTGTTGAGGAAAGAAAACTTGGTCTCAAACAAAAACTCGCGCTTGGGGCTAAATCCATCGTCCCTCCTCTTTTTCTTATCCTTGCTGTTTTGGGAACTATTTTATTCGGTATTGCTACCCCTACCGAGGCTGCAGGAGTGGGTGCACTAGGGAGCATAATCTTGGTTGCCTGTTATGGAAAGCTTAGCTGGTCAGTACTCAAGGAAACATGTTACCGAACTTTAAGAGTCACCAGCATGGTTGTCTTTCTGGTGATCGGAGCCAGTGCTTTTACCAGTGTCTTTCTAGGGGTCGGGGGCGGGAAGTCTGTAGAGAACCTTCTTTCAGGACTGCAAATAGGACCTATCGGTATCCTTGCAATAATGATGTTCGTTTTATTCATTCTGGGTATGTTCATAGACTGGCTTGCGATACTCTTGATAATTATTCCTGTTTTTATTCCCGTAGCCAATAAACTCGGCTTTGATCCATTATGGTTCGCGCTTTTAATCTGTGTCAATCTGCAAATGTCATTCCTGACACCACCTTTTGGTTACGCATTATTTTACCTAAAGGGGTGTGCGCCGCCGAATGTAACATTAGCACATATTTATAGGGGGATAATCCCTTTTGTTATTCTTCAGATGGTTGGTTTACTTCTATGCATTATATTTCCTGAAATAATTTTGTGGCTTCCGAACAAACTCATGAAGTAACTCCCTTTTTAGTAAAGAGATAGCTGGATGCTTTATAGGTTGGGTTTGTTTATTGAGAAGGAAGAATATGTGGAGGTGGTATAATGTAGTTGAGACTGTATTTGAATCTAAAGTGATTACAAAGAGGAGGTAAGTTGGTATGAAAACTAGAGTGACAGAGCTTCTGGGAATAAAACACCCCATTATTCAGGGTGCTATGTCATGGGTTTCCTGGCCTGAACTGGTTGCTGCAGTTTCCAATGCTGGAGGTTTAGGAATTTTAGGTGCTGCATTCATGCGGCCCGATGAGTTAAGAGAAAACATCAAAAAGGTAAAAGAACTTACAGATAAACCCTTTGGGGTCAATTTTTTACCTGAAAATCCTGAGCTCGATTTGCTCTTGGATGTTATGATAGACGAGAAGGTGAAAGTGGCCAGTTATGGTAAAGGAAACCCCAAAAAAATTATAGAGAGGACGAAACCCACGGGTATGATAAACATGCCTACGATGGGGGCCGCAAAACATGCAATCAAGGCAGAGCACGATGGCGCTGACATAGTTATTGTACAGGGAACCGAGGGTGGAGGTCATACCGGCTTTGTTGCCAGTTCTGTATTATTGCCAAAAGTTACAGAAAATCTTAATATCCCAGTAGTGGCTGCTGGAGGATTTGCTGATGGAAGGGGTCTTCTGGCTGCTCTGGCATTAGGAGCAGAGGGCATTTCTATGGGCACGAGATTTATTGTAACCAAGGAATGTCCGGTTGGATTAGCCGCTAAAGAATGGATAATACGCAGCAGCGAGGAAGATACCGTGGTTACTGACAACCTCACTGGGTTTAGGGCAAGGGTTTTGAGGAATAAGTTCGCCGAAAGTATGTTGGATATGGCAAAACGAAAGGCCGATCCCTGGGAGATGATGCAACATGCAAAGGACAGGTTCAGAAAGGCTTTTCAAGAAGGCGACTTAGAATGGGGGTCTACTGGTTGCGGTCAGGTTGCCGGTCTTATTAAAGATATTCCAACATGTAAGGAGTTGATTGAGAGAATCGTCAAAGAAACAGAAGAATTGGTTGATGTGGTTAGAAATAAGGTTCTTGGCTAATTTTGAAAAACTTACTTTACAGGCAGGTTTTCATTTCCCTGTAAATTAAATGGACTAAAGATTGAGACTACTGGAGACGGGCTAAGTTGAAAATAATCCCTTGTCATCTACACATTTATGGACTTAAAAAGGTCTTACTGGATCAGTTTCTGTAAAGATTCGATTAAGTGGAGGAAAAAGGGGGCCGTTTTTGCCCCCTTAGCCCATTTGTCCCAACCAAGGATAGGATATTTGGTTATAAGTACCAGG
>JBAZOX010000304.1:0-2974 GCA_041648535.1 Desulfobacteria bacterium
AGCATTCCATGATATGCCTCTGGAGAGCCCAGACCATAGATACAGGAGACACTGGCTACGATTATAACGTCATTTCTCTCAAGAAGAGAGCGGGTAGCAGAATGTCTCATCTTATCGATTTTCTCGTTTATAGAGGCATCCTTCTCTATGTAAGTATCCGATTGGGGTATGTATGCCTCCGGTTGATAGTAATCATAATAGCTTACAAAGTATTCCACTGCATTTTCAGGGAATATCTCTTTAAATTCACTGAAGAGTTGGGCGGCAAGGGTTTTATTGGGGGCGATAACCAGAGTGGGTTTCTGAACTTTTTCGATTACGTTGGCCATAGTAAAGGTCTTACCTGATCCGGTGACCCCCAGTAAAACCTGGTGCCTTTCTCCGGCATCAAGTCCATTGCTTAGTTTCTCTATTGCCTGAGGCTGGTCACCTCTGGGTATAAACTCTGTAACCAATTTGAAGTTACTCATGACTTTATATTTCGCAATACCACCATAACCCTCAGGGGGGCATGCCTGTATTCCTGCAATGCAGGCTGGATGTTTAATATCCTTAGATCGAGGGAGGAATGCGGCAGTTGAGCAGTGCCCAGGAGGGGCAATCTGTCTCGAACTCCTGGTTCTCCCCGCAGCGGAGCGAGGGGACAAGCTATTATCTAGTTTTCTGCACTTTACCACATAAATACAAAAAAATGCAAGTTGAAGTTGAAACCTTGCTAGTATGTTGTTGTAACCCATACTAAATTTTATGGGTAACATTATTTTTGGAATGATATCCAGAAAAACCGGATAACTACATTCATAAATATCCCATTAGAAATAAAGACCCGGTTTGATGCAATTCTTGTAAAAGAGGCAGCAACACCGGCAACGTACCGTAATTGATTATAGAAAATTCTGCTCAGAAATATTTCTATTGCAAGATATATTCTTATCTGATATACAAACTAATTTTCTTGACTTTTTACGACTTCATCAAAATGTGAGTCACAGATAATAATAAACAATTTAGATTCATTGTTTGATTCACTGGGGATGATACTATGGTAAACGTGACAGCAACCAGACTATCTGAAATCTAGGGGTGATAGATGAGTTTTATCAGAGCAGCAATAACAAGTGTGGGAAGATTTCTTCCTAAACGCATATTAACAAACAAAGACCTGGAGGTGATCATAGATACGTCGGACGAATGGATCGTTCAGAGGACGGGGATTCGTTCAAGGCACTTCTTAGAACCGGGCTTGGGTAACTCCTACATGGCTAGCAGGGCTGCCAAAGATTGTTTAAAGAGGGTTGGAGTACTCCCTTCGGAGATTGATGCAATCATTGTAGGCACAATCTCACCCGATATGTTCTTTCCATCGACAGCATGTCTGGTTCAGAAGATGATACGGGCAAACAATGCCTGGGGTTTTGATCTATCTGCCGGATGTTCCGGTTTCCTCTTTGCCCTGACAACAGGGACCATGTTCATAGAGTCTGGCCGCTACAAGAAGGTTCTGGTAATAGGAAGCGATGTAAATACAATTTACCTCACCCCTGAGGACAGGAGTACCTATGTGCTTTTTGGGGATGGGGCCGGCGCTGTGCTCCTTGAACCATCAGTGGACCCCGATCTTGGAATCATCGATTTTGAGAAACGCATTGACGGGGTAGGAGAACCTTATCTTCAGGTAAAGGGCGGCGGAAGCAGAAGACCTGCGACCCTTGAAACCGTTAAAAATAACGAACATTTTGTGTATCAAGATGGTAAAACAGTTTTCAAGTATGCTGTGAAGAATATGGCCGACATAGCAGTAGCAATGATGGAGCGGAATAATATTCAAAATAGTGATTTGGATCTTTTTGTCCCCCATCAAGCTAATCTGCGAATCATTGAGGCGTGTGCCAAGCGTATGGATCTGGATATTAGCAAAGTGATAGTCAATATAGACAAGTATGCTAATACAACATGCGGAACCATACCTTTGTGTCTCTACGATGCAGTAGATCAAGGGCGTTTAAAAAAAGGAGCCAGAGTCATAATCGCCTCCTTCGGTGCTGGATTTTCGTGGGGGGGAGTCTACCTCAGGTGGGCCATGAACAGCGCTTGATGAACTCGTAAGAAGTCAAAAGTGGGGCAAAGAAAAAAAGCAGGGCTGCGTTTAACCTTTCAGGACTTCCGCTTCGGCCTCTTGTTGGAATCAAGGACTCCTTTTCTCAATCTGATGGACTGTGGCGTTACTTCAACCAATTCGTCTTCTTTGATGAATTCAATGGACTGTTCCAGAGTCAGCAGTCTTGGAGGGACCAACTGCAGTGCTTCGTCAGAACCTGATGCTCGCATGTTTGAGAGTTCTTTTCCCTTTGTGACATTCACGTCCAGATCATTGTCCCTTGAGTTTTCGCCTATAATCATCCCTTCATAAACCGGTGTGTTTTCTTTAATAAAAATAGTTCCCCTTGGCTGAAGATGAACTAGCGCATATGTGGTCGACTTGCCATTTCTGTCAGACACAAGGACACCGGTCTGTCTTTTCGACATGTGTCCATGCCATAGCTCGTATCCGTCGAACAGGTGGTTGAGAAGCCCTGTACCTCTCGTGTCGGTGAGAAACTGTGACCTGAAGCCTATCAGACCTCTTGAGGGTATCCTGAACTCAAGCCTCACCCTGCCGTGTCCGTTGTTATGCATCTTCTGCATCTTTCCCTTTCTCATCCCAACCTGTTGCGCTACTACACCAACGAACTCTTCCGGCAAATCAATAACCAGCAGTTCCATGGGTTCATGCAATGCGCCGTTTATTTCTTTTGTTATTATCTCGGGCATTGATACTGAAAGCTCATAACCCTCACGCCTCATCATCTCTATGAGGATTGCAAGCTGCAGTTCTCCTCGCCCCATTACCTTAAATGAATCCGTGTTCGTGAAATCGACCTCTATGGAAACATTGTATAGCAATTCCTTCTCCAGCCTTTCCCTCAGGTTTCTG
>JBAZOX010000305.1:0-2971 GCA_041648535.1 Desulfobacteria bacterium
ATAGAAATGCTATAAAGGAGTGAGATATGATAACAGCAGGAATAGATGCAGGATCTTTATCGACTAAAGTGGTAATTTTGAATCAAGATAAAATCATGGCATATGAGGTATTGGCTACTGGTATTGATATCGGAGCAGCCACTCAAAAGGCTATGGATAATGTTTTAGAGAAGGCAGGCATATCCCTTCAGGATGTGGAATCCATTGGAAGCACTGGTGTTGGAAAGAAGAAGGTTCCCTTTAAATCAGTACAGGGAACAGAGGTGGTGTGTGACACCAAAGGGGCTCTTCACTTTTACCCAAAATCGAATGGGGTAATAGATATTGGTGGAGAAAACTGTAGGGCTATAAAATTTGATGCGGAAGGAAATATCGTTGATTTCGCATTGAATGACAAGTGTGCCTCCGGCACAGGCATCTTTTTGGACGCAATGGCCAAAGCATTGCGGGTAAAACCCGAAGAGATGGGTGAACTCTCCCTTCAATCAACGGAAGATATTGAAGTCACCTCTATGTGTTCAGTTTTTGCTGAATCTGAAGTTGTATCGATGATTCACAGGAAAGTACCAAAGAACAATATATTAAGAGGGATCCACAAATCTATAGCTTCAAGGGTTGTTGGTCTGGCAAACAGGATTCTTTTGGAAGGTAATGTCGTTATCATAGGCGGGATAGCCAAAAACATAGGTCTTGTCACAACTTTGAATGAATTAATGAATTCAGAACTCATTGTGCCAGAAAAACCAGAGGTTGTTGGTGCCTTAGGTGCTGCTCTGTTGGCCAGAGAAAGGAAGGAGTAAAATGATAACTGCTGGAGTAGATGTAGGATCATTAACGGGTAAAACAGTCATATTAAAGGACAACGAAATATTAGCATGGAATATCATTCCCACCGGCCCTGATAGCAGCGAAACGGCTAAAGAGGTTTTCGATATGACATTGAAGCAAGCAGGGCTTACTATGGAAGATATCGAACATATCGTATCTACAGGATACGGAAGGGTCGTTGTCCCTTTTTCTAATAAGAACATTACAGAAATTACTTGCCATGCAAAGGGGGCGAATTGGTTTTTCCCCAGTGTTCGGCTGATTCTTGACATGGGTGGTCAAGACTGTAAAGGAATACGATGTGATGATACAGGAAAGGTTACAAATTTTGCAATGAACGACAAATGTGCTGCCGGTGCTGGAAGATCTATGGAGATTATGTCAGGGCTTCTGGACACTCCTCTTGCTGAGATGGGAGGGCTATCCCTTGATATAAAAAACAAACTGGCACCTCTGAGCAGCACCTGCGTTGTCTTTGCCAGAACAGAGGTTTTGGGATACCTCCATGAAGGAACCCACAAAAACGACGTACTGGCAGGAGCCTGCGAGGCATTGGCAGATAGGGTCTATACTCTGTTGAAGAGGGTAGGCATTGAAGGGGACTTTGTCATCAGTGGAGGTATTGCCAAGAATATAGGAGTAGTGAAAAGGATAGAAGATAAGGTAGGGTTAAAGGCAAATATATGCTTCGAGCCTCAAATAGTAGGAGCCCTTGGCGCAGCAGTTTTTGGTAGGGAAATCCTTGAAAAAAAGGCTGCAAAGAAAAAATAATTTATTGGAGTAGACAATAATAACAGGAGCGTTGAATATCTACTTAGGAGGTGAAACATGACAACAAAAGTAACTGCCCCAGGTAAAAAGAGTTTACAAACAGCATTAGAAATAGGCAAGTCCATTAGAGCCTACTATGCAAATCTAAAAGAAGCCAAGGAGAAAGGTATACCGGTAATCTGGTCTTATGGACTGATACCAAGAGAGATATTTAATGCGTTAGAGGTACCTGTAATCTATCTGGAGCATCTCCCCGTTGTGGTAGGAACGAAACAGCTATCTGGGCAGTACATACAGATTGCTGAGGAGGAAGGATTTTCAAGAGATGTCTGTGCTTTTCACAGGTGTTTTTTGGGGTGTGCAGTTGCCAAGGAGAGGGACCCATACCTTGAGAAATTTTTTGCTGCGCCTGACATCATAGTGGCAAGCAACCTTCCGTGTATGTCCGAGTCCAAGTCTTTCCTTTATGTAGCTGATCACTATGGTATCCCCTACTACTTCATTGATGCCCCTATAAACACCTGGGGGAGGGATGTCCCTGATTATGCTATTGAATACTATGTGGACCAGTTGCAGGGGGCTATAGATTTTTTGGTGGAGCATGGGTTCAATTATGATAGGGACAAGCTAAAAGAGTCCGTTCGCCTTTCCAAGAGGCTGGTTGAGCTCTGGAACGAAATAGACGGCTACAGAAAGGCTGTGCCTTCTCCTATGAGTTCAGTTGACGGCTTCAATGCCTGCTATCCACTTGTTTCACTGGCCGGGACTCAGCTCGGGGTTACGCTATATGAAAAGTTACTTGAAGAGCTGAAACAGAAAGTAGAAAGGAAGGAGGGTGTTCTCGATAACGAAAAGTTGAGGCTGATGTGGTTTGGAGTGCCTCCTGTCTATAACATGGGACTTCTCAATTATGTTGAAAAATATGACGCTATTATCGTGAAGAGTATGGTGGAGTATATAGTGGGGGGAGCATACGATCCTTCTATTATGGATCCAGAGAAGCCCCTTGAGAGTCTTGCATACAAATCCCTCATCGATATAATCAATCCCACATCCGAAAATATGTTGGATTTTGTTGTAAAGACCGTAAAAGAGTTTAAGATTGATGGGCTAATAGGATCAGTCAAGAGGAGCTGTGGACTCTTGCCTGGATATATGAGATTAATCAAAGATGCGGTATATAAAGAGGTCGGAATCCCCACAACGATCTTTGACCTGGATGGCATGGATATAAGGGAGTATGACGATGTTACTTCAAAGGCCAATCTTGATTCGTTTGTTGAATCTCTACTAGCAAGCAAAAGGAGGCAATAAATGGGAACTCTAGAGACAATGAAAGACATCTTCAATAACCCTAATAAGATAATCGAAG
>JBAZOX010000306.1:0-2970 GCA_041648535.1 Desulfobacteria bacterium
CCTCTTGAGGTCATTGTAGCCAAGGCCCCATTTCTCCATGGTCCCGGGCATGAAGTTTTCAACCACAACATCGGCCCAGGCCACCAGTCTTTTTGCCACATCTACACCCTTTTCTTTATTGAGATCCAGCATGATGTCGTACTTGTCGCTATTATACGCATCAAAAGCCCCACAACGGTTCACGCCTGGGATCCCCCCTGCCATGGGTATATAATTCCTGAATATATCGAGCCTGTTCTTCGACTCTACCTTCACTACAGTGGCCCCGTGAAAGGCTAAATATCGAGTAGTTTCTGGACCGGCAATAACCCACGAAAAGTCGAGGATGCGTAAACCATTGAGTCCTTGGTTCTCCCCCGATTCCACTAGATACACCCTCCTTCTTTTAATACAACTAACTCTTCTTGAGTGATCCCCAGCTCGCAATGATAAATATCCTCATTGTGCTCCCCAATGAGAGGGGGGCGGTATCTTATCTGGCAATCAAACTCGCTGGATTTAATCGGGGCGCCCGGGTATGTTATAGTATCAGCCAACTCTTTATGTTCCACTTCAAGCCAGAAATCTCTCCACTGTAGCTGTATATCTTCCCGTAGATCTTTGACAGTATTTATAGGAAAGAGTATTATTCCCCTCTTTATCGCCCCTTCATACAGCTCTGTCTTGGTGTGGGTAAGAAAAAAATCAATGAACTGTTTTTCCCATAATTCCAATTGTTCTTGAGTCAGCTGATTGAAATCCATTTTCTCCCAATCCAGATCTTTGAGTTCCTCCGCCTTCCCTTCGCTATTGGCCCATTCTACCAAAGCGCGTGTTCTCGATCCCTGTTGAGCTACCCATATCCTCCATGAGATATAACCGTCCTCACAGGGCCATATCATTCTTGGGCTGACTGTACCTCGGGAGACTCGATCCCCTTCCCGGCGTATGTTTCTGCCACCAATCTCCCAGAAGAAGGAAGTGAGATGGGTACTGCAAACCACACTCTCATGAATGGAGACATCTATCTTTTGCCCTTCTCCGGTCATCTGACGGTGATAGTGGGCTATCATAGCGGCTGAAGCCGCCTGAGCTCCGGCCTGAAAATAAGATTGCTCTACACTAATTCGGATGGGAGCCCGGTCCGGGTCTCCGCTAATATACATCATCCCACCCATACCCATATATACAATATCAGAAGCCTTGTAGTCTTTGCATGGACCTGTTTGACCGAATGGGGTAATGGACACCAAGATGATTCTTGGATTAAGTCTCTCGAGTTCAGTATAATCTAAACCCACCTTTTCCATATAACCTGGGGGGAAAGACTCGACAATAAAATGGGCATCTTTAACCAATCTTTTGAATATCTCCTGCCCATCCGGGCTTTCGATATTCAAGGTGATGCTGCGTTTGTTGATGTTGCACGCGAACCAGGAAAGGCTCCTCTCAGGGTGGGGAATATTATGGTAAAAAGGCCCCTTATTGCGGGAAGGGTCGCCGCCTGGTTTCTCTATCTTTATTACGTCAGCGCCAAAGTCCCCAAGTACCTTACCACAAAAATATCCCTTTTCATCGGTTAAGTCCAGAACTCGGTAAGGGGTTAAAGGAAGGGATGAAACATTCTGCTCCTTCATGGGATTACCTCAAGTATTTATTCGTCTCTTTCTCCACTGAGTGAACCAATGCACAAGCCCCTGACGCAGGCCTAAGAGGATAACTACTACTACAACCCCATATATTATCAGGTGGAGTCCAGGAAGCGCTATAAGGTGAACCCTCAATATCTCTCCCAGAGGGATCAGGATGACAGGGCCTACAACAGGCCCCCACAGAGTGCCTATTCCACCTACAACAGTCAGCAGTATCACAATAATGGTTTCGTGGGGTTCTACAGATGCCGGACCAACAAACCTGTAATACTGTGCCCAAAATGTACCTGCAAATGCCGTAAGAACTGCACTGATGGAGAATGCAATCAACTCATTTACGCCACAAGCTGCCGCAACCCTTTCGTTATCGTGAATAGCAAAAAAATAGGTGCCCATTTTAGTAGTAATGATGTATCTGGCCAATAAAAGTATGCCTACGACCATAGCAAGGATTATATAGTAAAACGTGATCTTACTTTCAAACTGAAAATACAAGGGATGAGTTCCGCTGTAGACAAGCAAAAGCCCTTCCGTAGAACCACCGATAGGAAAAGAGTGCAATGTAAAAACAACAATAGTGCTTACGATAAGGGTGAAAATGGCGAAACTCAGTATGGGAAGGGCAACACGAAAACAACACCAACCAATACCCAAAGCCAATAAGAGTGCTGCAAATGCTCCCACTATCATTCCCAACCATGGACTTATGTTGAAGTAAATCCAGAGTATGGATGACAAGTAGGCTCCACAACCGAAAAATACAGCATGCATAAGACTGAATAGCCCAGGCAGGGCGGAAATATTCCATGCAGAACACAGATATATCGTTACAAGCAGATAGATCATAATGCTCAACCACGAGCGGCTAAGAAAAAAGGGCAGCACGAGCATAATGATAAAAATCAAGCCTAATAAGGCATAGTTTCTTTTTAGGACTTGCATATACTCAAGTTCCTTTCATCAATCCTTGCGGTCTTATAATAAAGATAATTAGCAACACCGCATAGGGAATGATCAAGGCCAGAGCAGGTCCAAATAGCAAGCCGCTTACTGCTCTCAGGACACCAATTATAAATCCGGCTATCAAAGCGCCGGCAAAATTCCCCATTCCTCCTATGATCACAATGATTAAGGCAAAAAGGGTAAAGTCCAGTCCCTTCTGGGGACTAACATTCCACCATGGAGCGACTAAAGAGGCAGATATTCCTATGAAGACAAAGGCTAGGCCGAAAACCACCATCCTCAATCTAGGTACTTTTATACCCATCAGACTGGCTGCTTCAGCATCTTCACTCACCGCCCGAACGGCGCGACCAAAATCGGTTGATCGAAGCATCCA
>JBAZOX010000307.1:0-2950 GCA_041648535.1 Desulfobacteria bacterium
TTGACCTTTTACGGGTCCATTAAGGGATATGGAAACATCTTACAGTAGATTAGCCATCATATTGAGTCAGTCATTTTGGTAGCTTGTTGACAAGCACCCAATATAGTCGGATGCTTTTTATTTTATTAACAAATTCATTGAAGTCAATCGGTTTTGTAACATAGCTATTGACCCCACCGGCATATCCCTTGGCTACCTCCTCATCTCTAGACGAAGTTGTTAGGATTATCACGGGGATCGACTTTAGGTCAGGGTCGCTTTTGATCTTTTCTAAGACCTCAAACCCGTCTATTTTAGGCAACTTAACATCCAGTAGTATAAGTCCTGGCCTTGGAGCTTTGGTTTTCTCGGAGTATTTTCCTTTGCGGTATAAAAAGTCAAGGGCCTTCTGGCCGTCTTTGGCAACATAGATATCATTGAGTACTCCGTTTTCCTTTAATGCCCTCTTAGTCAACTCCACATGGTCATCGTTGTCCTCTACCAGCAGTATCTTTACAACTTCATCATTCATTCCATAAATCTCCTTTCAATCAATGTTTTGCCTCTTTTGCAGCGTGTAGGTCTGACCCGGATTTCTCTTCGGCAACGTAAAATGGAATGTAGCCCCTTTGCCCTTCTCGGATACTACCCAGATATTTCCACCGTGGTTTTCAACTATCCTCTTTACAATAGCCAATCCTACCCCTGTTCCTTCAACACCCTCTATATCCTGAAGACACTGGAATATCATGAATATCTTTTCATGGTATTTCTTCTCTATCCCTATTCCGTTATCCCTAACATAAAATTCATAAACCTTCCCTTTATCCGTGTGGCCAATCTCAATTACAGGGCTCTCCGCATCGCCCATAAATTTCATGGAATTGCTGATGAGATTCTCAAATACCTGCAGTGTCCTGTTTCTGTCACAGTAGATAGTTGGATAATGGTTGGGCAGAATTAACCCTATCCCTTTTTCTTCTAATTGGAGTCTTAGCCTTTCAATTACACTCTCTATTATCTTCGAGGTATCAACCTCCTCAAAGACACCCACTACCCTCCCAACTTTTGACAACTCAAGGAGGTCTTGAATAAGGGTCTCCATATAATTTGCATTTTGGCCTATGCGCTCAAGATAATGCTGCCCATTCTCGTCTATCTTGTCCTTATATTCGCTCCGGAAGATCGAAGCAAAGCCCTGCAGAGACACCAGAGGGGATTTTAGATCATGGGATATAGTATGGACAAAATTTTCCAGCTCCTCATTTCTATGCCTGATCTCTTCCTCTAACCTTTTTTTCTCGGTAATATCCTTGTAAACCCCCAGAGTCCCTATTGCTTTCCCTCTGTTATCCCTTATCAGAGAGGCAGAGGTGTTGATGGGAACGATACGACCATCCTTTGCAATGAGACTCATCTCATAATTCTGCAGTCCCCCTTCTTCCCCCAACACCTTCATGATCTTTCCGGCATCTTCTCTCCCGTTAAGATAGTATTGATATATATGAGTTCCTGTGATTTCTTCTCTCCCATAACCCAGCATCTCCTCTGCCCCTTTACTGATAAAAGTAATAATGCCTTTATTGTCGGTTGTGGTAATACCATCTATGGAACTCTCAACGATATTCTCCATGAAATCTCTGGTCTCTCTGATCTCATTTTCCAGTCGCTTCTTTTCTGTAATATCCTTTGCAACCCCCAGTGTTCCAATGACATTTCCGTGTACATCTCTTAGGAGGGAAGCTGACACGATTGCAGAGACTGTTTTTCCATCCTCGGCTATATAATCTATTTCATAATTCTCCAAATTCTCTCTTTCCCTTACTATCCTCTCCAGTTTTTTTGCCTCTTCCATCCCCTTTGCATAGTATTTCGAGGTGTGGGTACCGATCCAGCTTTTCCTATACCCCAACATCTCCTCTGCCCCTTTACTGGCAAAAGTTACGATACCCTTTCTGTCAAGTGCAACGATGGCATCGGCAGAACTTCGGAGGATGCTATCCATGAAATCTCTGGTCTCTCTGATCTCTATGGTCCTCTCCTTAACCTTATCCTCCAAGGTTGCCTTTGTCTCTTCAATATCTTTGACCAGATTTTCTGTGTGGGTTTTTGCTTCCCTGAGTTCTTCAATTTGGAGATTGAGAAATCTTATTAGATACCCTGTTAGAGTTCCCATTCCAGCAAGAATAGTTACAATAATCAGACTGGAAATCAGGAGATGAGTGGTATCCTGAAATGCATTGGCACTGAAGGCATTAACGATATGGATATGAGGTATTATCCGGTAGTACTCTAACCATATCTCTGCAAGATAAGCTGCACCACCTATAACAAATACGAATATGGACTGTTTGAGGGAAAGAAGCAGGGCTGACACTATAAAGGTTATTCCAAGAAGAAGAAAGACCGGGCTCTCTATTCCTCCGGTATAATGTACGCCAATGGCGATCAGTACTACACTTACTATTAATCTAAAAAAGTATACCCTCTTTGGGTAAAAATTTCTCTTAATTAAGACTATGGTGATTTGAGCAGTGATATAATAAGCGACCAACACAATACCGATTGGGATGAGGGGGTAGGGTATGCCTTTAGTGTAGGATATTGCAGCAATACCGAATAGAAAGGGATACAAAACGAATCGCAATAATCTGTCGATAAATATTGCTCTTTCAATAGTCCTTTCATCTTCACTCTGCTCTTTCATGGCAAGAAATCCTTTTTTGAGTTATCAGTTTATATCTAATACTATATGGAGAGGATTCTTTCAAGTTAAAAATTTTGACAAAAGGAGACTATGGTGATAGATTAAACAGTTATTGGTCTTGATTAATCTAACGACTAAAACTGTATCTACTTTTGGAAAGGCATGAGAATATTTAAGATGGAAGATCAATTGAAAAGCAGGATTAGGGTTGCTTGTGGAAAAGAAAAGGCAGACCTTTTAATCAAAAATGCCAGAGTTGTGGAT
>JBAZOX010000308.1:0-2947 GCA_041648535.1 Desulfobacteria bacterium
GAAGCGGCAAGATCATGCGGCGAATCCTCAAGAAGATCGCTGCAGGGGACATCTCAAATATTGGGGACACATCTACCCTCGCCGATCCAAGTGTGGTGGATATCCTTATTAAGAAACGTCTATAAAGTGCAAATAACCCAAATGAGCCCAGGCACCCTGGGCTCCTTTCTTCCTATTTTGCCTGTAGAGCTCGAACAAACACACTAGCGTCTAAAGGATAATTCGAGCATCCAGGAACTTGAGTAGTTGAATGTTGACCATTTGCTAATGCCAGGCAAAACCACCCTACCATGCTCAATGAGATATTTTCCGTTAAAACAGAAGAAAGGAATAAGGCTATGGCAAGCTCAATTAAGAACAAGGGATGGACTGTTACGTTTTCCGGTACAGGAATTAATCTGGCTCTTGGGATCCTCTATACCTGGAGTATTTTTAAGGGTGCGATAAGAAAATCGATTGAGACTGGCGGAGAAGGAGGCTTTAAATGGGACATTGCCCAGCTCAATGACCCGTACTCTGTTTGCTGCCTGGTTTTTGCTTTCATGATGATTCTGGCTGGAAAGTGTCAGGATAGGTTCGGTCCTCGGCTGACAGCAATAATCGGCGGTATTTTGGTAGGGCTCGGATTTATATGGATTTCACAGACAACAGGCTATGTAAGTTGGGTTATTGGTTTTGGCGTGCTGGCTGGTACCGGAATAGGATTCGGTTACTCAGCTGCCACCCCGCCTGCGCTCAAGTGGTTTCCTCCAGCGAGGACAGGACTAATTGCAGGGTTGGTAGTCTCTGGGTTTGGCCTTGCCTCTGTATATATCGCACCGCTTTCAGAATATCTCCTGAGTATATGGGGACTGCAAAATGCTATGCTGTTCTTCGGGATTGCATTCCCTATTGTTGTGTGTGGGCTTGCAACACAACTTGTAAATCCGCCACATGGCTTTTCGCCTGAAAATCCAGTTTCTTCTTCACCCAAAGCTATAGACAGAGAAGATGAAGCTCTGAAACCGGTTGAATCAGTCCTGACTCAAAGAGATTTTAAGCCTTCAGAGATGATGAAGTCGCCCTCGTTTTATATAATGTGGTTTATCTATTTTATAGGATCTGGGGCAGGTTTGATGGTTATCAGCAGCGTTGCCGGAATGGCAAAAAAAAGTATGGGAGAAGCTGCATTTGTGGCTGTTGCGATCCTGGCTATTGGAAACGCCGCCGGACGTATAATTGCAGGGATGCTCTCAGATAAAATTGGTCGTAGTCTTACCATGTTTATTATGCTTATGTTTCAGGCCGTTTTAATGTTTGTAGCTATTCCTATTGTGAGTTCTGAAAACACATATGCCGGTGTCCTTATACTTCTTGCCACCCTGATAGGGTTCAATTACGGAACAAATCTATCGCTTTTTCCATCATTTGCAAAGGACCTCTATGGGCTTAAAAATTTTGGCATAAACTACGGTATTCTTTTTACGGCATGGGGTGTCGGCGGATTTGTGTTGAGCCGAGTATCCCAGATGTTACAGGCCGCCGGTAAAGGAAGCTTTACATCTTCGTTTGTAATAGCCGGGATTATGCTAATTATTGGCGCCTCCCTCACTTTTACATTGAAAGGCTTTAAAACTGAGTATATGGCAAACAAATAAAGTAACTATTCAGGCAGGCGCAAAGGCCCAGAGTACCAAAGGCACAAAGAAGGAAAAAACAACGAAACAACCCTGATCTGCTTTGTGCCTATGTACCTTTGCCACTTTGTGCCTGAGTAGTTACCAAATAAAAAGAGGTAGACTTTTTTCGTAAAATAATCTATTTTAACAACTATAACAGTTAAGCTATGAAGGCTTTGGATAAACGAGAGCTTTGAATTTTGTCATTTCGAGGAGCGATAGCGACGAGAAATCTTAATAGTTTTAATCTGTTCAAGATTTCTCCCTTCGGTCGAAATGACACTGTCGGCAGTTTTTCAAAGGTCTCAAACCATGCTTATTTCATAGCTTTCTTATCCTACATTTGCCTATGAAAAAATTCTCTGACTGGAGACTCAGGAATAAACTCATCTTTGTCATCTCTCTTTTAGTTGTCATCCCCTTGATTTTCTTTTCTTTCCTCGCAACAAGCGAGTTCAGCTCGGCTCTAAAAGCAGGGGAAGACCAGAAACTGGAAAATATTGTTAATACCCTCCACGCCCTTTGTGAAATCAACTTATCAGTCGTAGAAAATACTTCCTTAATTCCACCCCCTCAGCTTTCCAAAATAAGGGAAGTTGTGAAAAGTATTGTTATTGGAAAGACCGGCTATGCTTATGTACTGGACCGGCAGGGTAATCTAATCATCCACCCCACGAAGGAGGGGGAAAATATTAGCCACTGGAAGGATTCCAAAGGCAATTATTTTATCAAGGAGATGATTGAAAAGGCGATCTCCACAGGGGGATCAAAGATAGGAGAAATTCACTACCCGTGGATCAATGTGGAACTGGGGGAGACCTCTCCCCGGATAAAAATAGTGAAGTTTCGCTATCTGCCTCAATTGGGATGGATTATAGCAGCCGGAAGCTATGAGGAGGAAATCTTCAAGGCGGTTTATGAGACTCAAAAAACTGTTATCATTTTAACCACAGCCAGCCTGGCAGTAGTTTTGATATTCATGATTATATTGGCACGTTTTCTAACTCGTCCAATTCTGCAGCTGACCAGGGTTTCATCCCGAATGGCAGAAGGAGAGTTCTCCCTTCGGGTTGACATTTCACAACAGGATGAAATCGGTCAACTGGCACACTCTTTTAATTGTATGGGAGAACAGATTCAGAAGTACACCCAAAATTTAGAACAGGCTGTAACCCAGCGGACACAGGAGCTCGCAGATTCAAAAGAAGAGTATAAAAAAATATCGACACTACTGACCAATATCTTAGAGAGCTCCACTGAATATGCCATTGTTGCCATTGATCTTGAAG
>JBAZOX010000309.1:0-2930 GCA_041648535.1 Desulfobacteria bacterium
TGACACCTCGTATGTTAACAGGAGGTACTCTTTTTTTCAAAGCTCATTTTTGTTTATTACAGGAATGCTCCTTATCCCTCAAAAACGGTTTGGTTACTGCAGGTTTAAGCCTTGTCGAAAATAATTCCTGAACTGATGGAAACATTCCCTCCTGCTGATACAACTCCCTTCTTCCTGGTCCGCTGAGTTGAGCATAAAGCCTGGTAGTTTCTAATTTGGAATGCCCCAATAGTGTTTGAATTCCCTCTATCGGTGCCCGTTATTCAATAAGTGCGTCGCGTAGGAATGCCTCAATTTGTGTGGGTAGACAATGGTTCCCACTCCAGACCGTCTGGCCACCCTCTTGATTATGTAGCGAATCTCCGCGATACCCATCCGGTGCGGCGTTCGCTCGGTTACAAATAGGGCCATATCGGTGTCTTTGCGCCCCCGCAGGTACCTCTTCAACCAGATGCAGCATTTGATATTAAAATATACCTCTCGCTCCTTATCACCCTTGCCACGAACATACAGTGACCTGGTTTCCCAGTCGATGGCGTTACGATTCAGCTTGGCAACTTCACCGATTCGACAGCCGGTCGTATAGAGGAATTCCACGAGAGCATGTTCAAGGGGTGATGTGCAGCCTTCCCGGAGTAGCTCAATATCTTCTTCCGTAAGGGCTTTCGGTAGTCTGATGCCGGTCTTTGGTTCCTGGCACATGGGGACGGTTCTCTTGTGCGAGCATGAGTAATGTGGTAGAATGTGGGAAGAGCAGAAGGGTGTGATGATGTGCCCAGGCAGCCTAGAGAAAAGAGTAAAACGGGAATATTCCACATTATAGTTCGGGGGATAAACCAGCAAGATATCTTCCATGATGAGGATGATTTCGATAAATATTCAGGGACAATTATGAAGATTGGATTGGAAAGTGGCACAACCGTTCTCGGGTATTGCCTGATGACCAACCATGTTCACCTATTAGTGAAGGAAAGTGATACGGACGTATCTGTTTTTATGAAACGTCTTGGAGTGAGTTACGCCTATTGGTACAACTGGAAATATGAGCGACGCGGACACGTGTTTCAAGACCGGTTTAAGAGTGAATGCGTCGAAGACGATGCTTACCTGCTTACAGTCATTCGCTACATCCACAAGAATCCTGTTAAAGCCGCAATCGTCAACAACCCTGAACAATACCGATGGAGTAGCTGTGCGACCTACTATAAAGCCGAAAGACAAGAAGCCAATGGTGTCGATACAAGGCTTATTCTAGGAATTCTCTCGGTTCATGAGAAATTAGCGCTAGAGAGATTTCAGGATTTCATGGAAGAGGGCAATGAAGATCAATGTCTGGGTCATGTTGAAAATCGACGAATGGGTGAAAGAGAAGCATATCAGCTAATCGTAGAATTGTTGAAGGGTAAACCGGTATCAGCACTACAAACGATGGAGGCGGAAAGTCGGAATCAGATAATGCGTCAACTCAGGTATGATTATGGTTTGGGTATGCGACAGCTATCCAGAGTCACCGGTCTACCATTGCACATTGTAAGAAAGGTATAAAACATAGAAGCACATGAGAACCGTCCCCCTGTGCTAGCCAAAACGATCCAATTGGCTAATTATTAGAAGGAGAAAACATGTTATTTGAAAAACTAAATATCATTGCGCCTATTCGAAAGGCGTTAAAGACCGAAGGATATACGATACCCACTCTCATACAGGAACAGGCTATTCCGCCCTTACTTGAAGGAAGAGACTTGATCGGGTGTGCCCAGACGGGGACCGGGAAGACAGCCGCGTTTGCTGTTCCGATATTGCAAATTCTTTCTGAAGAACATAGGAACTTGAAGGCGCCGAAAACGATTAAGGCTTTAATAATAACTCCAACGCGGGAATTGGCTGTGCAAATCGGAGAAAGTTTTACGGCTTATGGGCAATATTTAGGTCTTAAGAATACTGTTATTTTTGGAGGCGTGTCGCAAAAGCCCCAGACGGATGCCTTAACAGCAGGGGTAGACATCCTGATTGCAACTCCGGGCAGATTGCTTGACCTAATCAACCAGAAATATATCAGCCTGCGGCAGGTAAAGTTCTTTGTGCTTGATGAGGCAGACCGGATGCTTGACATGGGCTTTATCAACGACGTGAAAAAAATCATCTCACATCTGCCCAAAATAAGACAGACGATGCTGTTTTCAGCAACCATGCCGATGGAGATTACCAAGCTGGTTAATTCGATTTTAACAAACCCCGTAAGAGTGGCAGTCACCCCCATTTCATCCACTGTTGATATTGTTGAGCAGGCCGTATATTTTGTCGGGAAAAAAGACAAGAAACTACTGCTGATCCACCTGTTGAAAAACAAAGCCATTGCTTCCGCGCTGGTGTTTTCCAGGACAAAGCACGGCGCTAATAAAATCATCAAAGACCTTGCTGGCGCAGGGGTACAGGCGGCAGCTATTCATGGAAATAAATCACAGGGGGCGCGACAGCTGGCCCTGAATAATTTTAAGGCTAAAAAGACCAGGGTCCTGGTAGCGACAGACATAGCTGCAAGAGGCATTGATGTGGAAGAATTGTCGCATGTCATAAATTATGACCTGCCGAATATACCGGAAACATACGTCCACCGGATTGGACGTACTGGAAGAGCTGGATTTGGGGGAGTTGCACTTTCGTTTTGTGATGCGGATGAAAAGCCATACTTGAAAGATATTCAAAAACTCATAGCCAAGTCGATACCCGTAATCGAAGATCATCCCTATCCCTTAACTACGATAGAACCGGCAGAAAATAAGGATACAACAAAGAAAGCGCCTGTCGGAAAAACCGGTTCAATTGGCTATTTTAGGAGAAGCATAAAACATTAGTCAGTGGTATTTTGGGGGACCGCACATGAGAACCGTCCCCCTGTGCGTCGCTAAAAATAGATATATTTATAAAAA
>JBAZOX010000310.1:0-2924 GCA_041648535.1 Desulfobacteria bacterium
TTAATTTCCCCCGATAACAATGTATTTGGGAGATACGATAAGACCCATTTAGTTCCACTGGGGGAGTATGTGCCCCTTGGTAAGTATCTGTATTTTATTGATAAGATTGTTGAAGGGATCGGTGATTTTTCTTCAGGAAAAAGGATTGAGCCATTGGAATCTCCCCTGGGAAAACTTGGCGTTTTTATATGTTATGAGGGTATTTTTCCTGACCTGGTTAGGAAATTCGTCAAAAAAGGGGCAAATATTTTAGTAAATATAACCAACGATGCATGGTTTGGTGATACATCCGCTCCATATCAGCATCTTTCTATGGTGACTTTTCGGGCAGTTGAAAACAGGGTCTTCATAGCCAGGGCTGCCAATACAGGTATCAGTTCATTTATCGATGCTACAGGAAAGATAAGAGCTACAACGGAGATATTTACAAAAGGGTTTCTCATAGATAGGATTCCCTTGGTTAATATCCATACCTTTTATACAAGATATGGAGACATTTTTGCCAAGATATGTTTGGGGATTACATTAATAATAATTGTAACTACTCAGGTCGCCACCAAGGCACAAAGACACAAAGGTTATTTATAAATTTCAGCTCACTATCTGACAACTTTGATAATTAAAATTATCAGGAAGGTATTATATAGTTGTCCTTTTAAAGAGAACTTACAACAGCGGGCTTAAGCCCGCTGTTGTAGGCAATTTTAGTGCCTTGGTGTCTTAGTGGCTGAATAGTTACCAATAATCTTAAGAGAGGTGTTAAAAAGTGTTAAACGACGTTCAAGAAAGGTTTAAAGGGCTGGAGAAGAGAATGGATGATCTTCGAGGTCATCTTTGATATAGCCGGGATAAATTTACGTTTAGGGGATATAGAAAAATTGATGGCAAAACCTGATTTTTGGGATGATAAAGAGACGGCACAGCTGGTTCTAAAAGAGGGTAAGTCTCTTCATAATCTGGTAAACCAGTGGGAAGACCAGAGAACCAAACTCGAGGATGTGGGGGTACTCCTGGAACTTGTGGAAGAGGAGGGTGATGAAAATACTGTGGTTGAGATCGAAGCAAGCCTTGACAGGATAGAAAAAGAGGCATTGGAGATGGAGGTCAAGCGGATGCTGGGAGGAGAGAATGATTTTAATAACGCTATTGTCAGCATCCATGCCGGGGCTGGTGGTACTGAAGCCCAGGATTGGGCAGAGATGTTAATGAGGATGTATTTACGGTGGGCTGAAAGTAAGGGGTTTAAGACAGAGATTATAGATTACATGGGGGCCGATGAGGCCGGACTAAAGAGTGTAACCTTTACTCTGGAGGGAGATTACACCTACGGTCTTCTGAAGGCAGAGATAGGGATACACAGGCTGGTTAGAATATCACCTTTTGATGCCGGTGGGAGGCGGCATACCTCCTTTGCCTCCGTATTCGTATATCCTGACATTGAAGATGAGTTCGATGTGGAGATAAATGAGGATGATCTGAGAATCGATACATTTCGAGCCAGCGGAGCCGGTGGGCAGCACGTCAATAAAACCGATTCGGCAGTGAGGGTTACACACCTCCCAACAGGTATTGTGGTACAGTGTCAGAATTTGAGATCTCAGCATAAGAACAAAGCTATGGCCATGAAGGTTCTTAAGTCCAAGCTTTACGAGTTAGAGCTGGAAAAGAGGGCTCTTGAGATAAGTGAACTCCATAGCAATAAGAAGGGGATTGCCTGGGGAAGTCAGATACGTTCCTACATACTGCATCCCTACAGGATGGTCAAGGATCATAGGACAAACAAAGAGATAGGTAATGTAGACGCTGTATTGGATGGGGGTATCGATCAGTTAATTGAGGCATACTTGCTTTCCAATAACGTAACTATTCAGGTAGGCACAAAGGCACAGAGCACCAAAGGCATAAAGTAGGAAAAAACAACGAAACGACCCTGCTCTGCTTTGTGCCTATGTGCCTTTGCCACTTTGAACCTGAGTAGTTACTTTTTATCTTGCTGATAGCTGAATGCTGATCGCTGAACGGTTATGTAAGGACTATGGTAAAGGATAGAATACGGATCGGTACCCGTTCAAGCCGGCTTGCATTGTGGCAGGCGAATTGGGTAAAGGGACAATTAGAGAAGAGATACCAGGGTATAAAGTGTAGCTTAGAAAAGATAAAGACCAGAGGGGATAAAATAACGGATGTTCCATTAGCAAAGGTGGGGGGTAAGGGGCTTTTTTTAAAAGAGATTGAAGATGCTCTCTTAAATGGCAGGATAGATATTGCCGTTCATAGCATGAAAGACGTTCCTACCACGCTGCCAGAGGGCTTAATTATAAGGGCAATAACAGAAAGAGAAGATTTTAGAGATGTTCTGATCTCCAGGGATAATATAAAACTTGGAGATTTGCCTCTAAATTCCAGAATAGGAACGAGCAGCTTGAGGAGGCAGGCACAACTTCTGCATTTCTGCAAAAGTTTTCACGTGGTAGCCCTAAGGGGTAATCTGGACACAAGATTAAAAAAGTTAAAGACACATCCTTTGAATGCCATTATTGTGGCCGCCGCGGGGTTAAAACGGATGGGTTGGGAGGATAGAATCTCAGAGTATATCTCGCCTGAGATTATGCTTCCGGCTATAGGGCAGGGGGCTCTTGGGATTGAAACCAGGGTTGACGATGATAGAAGCAATGAGATTGTAGATTTTCTAAATTCTCCTGATTCGGAAACCACAATTACAGCAGAAAGGACATTCCTGAGAAGGTTAGAGGGAGGCTGTCAGGTTCCAATAGCCGCTTTGGCTGAAATCAATGACGGAGTTTTGACTCTTTGCGGGGTAGTGGGCAGTATAGATGGCAGGGTAATATTAAGAGACAGTGTGGAAGGAAGCCCTGATAATCCGGCTATATTGGGTGAGAAACTGGCTGAAAAGCTGTTGGCCA
>JBAZOX010000311.1:0-2923 GCA_041648535.1 Desulfobacteria bacterium
TAAATCTGGTAGAAAATTCAAGTAAAAAAGTTTGTTTACAGGGATTGTGCTATGGTGATGTTTCCTTTATCCCTGAAGGAGGCAACTAATGGACTTTGAGTTAACTGAAGAGCAAAAAATACTAAGAAAGACTGTACGAGATTTCGCTGAAAAAGAAATAAGACCTATTACAGCGGAACTGGATGAAAAACAAGAATTCTCATACGAAATAGTAGAAAAAATGGCAAACCTTGGAATAATGGGGATACCTTTCCCGGACAAATACGGAGGGGGAGGGGCAGATTTTATATCGTATATTATTGCCGTTGAAGAACTTGCAAGAGTAGATGCGTCTTCAGCTATAACCATGTGTGCCCACATATCGTTGGGTGCCTCTCCTATATACTACTATGGAACCGAGGAGCAAAAACAGAAATGGCTGCCAAAACTCACCTCAGGCAAGATGCTGGCATCATTCGGGCTTACAGAGCCAGATGCCGGTTCAGATGCCGGAGCAACCAGGACAACTGCAAGACTTGAAGGGGATACGTGGGTAATAAATGGATCAAAGTGTTTTATAACTAACGCTGGAACAAAAAATAGTGGTATCGTTACGATAACCGCTATTACAGGTAAAAAAGAGGATGGTAGAAACGAGATAGGATGCATTCTGGTACCTAAAGGTACAGAAGGGTACAATATAGGGTCTCACTACAATAAGATGGGATGGCGTTGGTCTGATACAACAGAACTATCCTTTGTGGATTGTCGTGTTCCCAAAGAAAATCTGCTGGGAGAGAGGGGCCACGGACTGCGTCAGATGCTGGAAATCCTTGATGGAGGAAGGCTTAGTGTTGGGGCAATGGGTTTGGGAGGCGCTCAGGGAGCCTATGAGATGGCTTTAAAGTACTCAAAGGAGAGGTACCAATTTGGAAAACCCATATGCAGTTTTCAAGTAAATGCCTTTAAACTGAGCGACATGTTGACAGAGATTGAGTTAGCCAGACTGCTTTTATATAAGGCTACATGGTTGAAAGACAAGAAGAAACCTTACATAAGAGAAGCCGCTATGGCAAAACTCGTTTGCTCTGAAACCATGGGCAGAGTTGTAAATCAAGCATTGCAACTACATGGCGGATATGGATTTATGAAAGAATACCCTATAGAGAGGTTCTATCGTGATCAAAAGGTACTTGATATCGCGGAGGGGACATCGGAGATTCAACGAATAGTTATTTCACGGACAATAGGGTGCTGAGGAAGACTGATATGAGTATTTTAGTGGTCGGTTCTGTAGCCCTGGATTCGGTAGAGACACCATTTGGAAAGGTAAGGGATGTCCTGGGTGGGTCGGCAGTATATTTCTCCACAGCGGCCAGTTACTTTGCAGACATTAACATGGTTGCTGTAGTAGGTAACGACTTTCCAGAAGAGCATATCGATTTCTTAAAAAGCAAAAATATTGATATTAAAGGATTACAAAGGGAAAAAGGAAACACCTTCAGATGGGAAGGAAGGTATGGATTTGAACTGAATGAGGCACATACCTTGGATACCCAGTTAAATGTCTTCGAGGGTTTCAATCCTAAAATACCTAAAGAGTATAAGGACTCTGAGTATGTATTTCTGGCCAATATAGATCCTGAATTGCAGTTAGATGTTCTGAGACAAGTTAAGAACCCTGTTTTGGTTGCCTGTGATACTATGAATTTCTGGATAGAAAAGAAACCTAAAGAACTCCGTAAAACCATTGAGAAGGTTGATATTCTAATCATCAATGAAGCAGAAGCTAGAGAGTTTGCCTGTGAACCCAATCTGGTTAAAGCCGCAAAAAGGATTTTCTCTATGGGGCCAAAGACCCTGATTGTTAAAAGGGGCGAATACGGGGCTCTTATGTTTGCAGGTTCATCTATCTTTCATGCCCCTGCCTATCCACTGGAGAATATCTTTGACCCTACCGGCGCTGGAGATAGCTTTGCAGGAGGCTTTATTGGCTATCTGGCAAATACACGTAATCTGGAGGATGGGAATATTCGTCAGGCTGTTGTATTTGGAAGTGTAATGGCATCTTTTAATGTGGAGGATTTTAGTCTGAACAGGCTGAAGGATTTGACCTATACTGATATGGAATACAGATATAGAGAGTTTAAGAAATTTACGCATTTTGAGGATATATGAAGGGATACTATAATTCAAAAGGGGTTTGTATTTCTCTGCTCCTCATTGCTTTTATCTTCATCTTCAATGGATGTGCCCAGGACAAAACGGTTTTAAAGGAAACATCCACAGTACATCTCAGGCTGGGAGTCTCTTATTTTAGTGAAGGAGATACCACCTCCGCCTTGCAAGAGCTCCTGAAAGCCAAAGAATTGAATCCCGATGACCCCCAAGTTTACAACATTATCGGCTTGATATATTTCAGGAAGAATGACCATAATAAAGCCATCGATAATTTTAAAAAAGCATTGACTTTGGATTTAAAATTTTCTGAAGCACATAACAATCTGGGTACAGTGTATATTGATTTAAAACAGTTGGATAATGCCATTCTTGAGTTTAAAGAAGCCCTCAGTAATGACCTATATAGTACTCCTGAGCGGGCTTACTGCAATATGGGCTTGGCTTATTACAAACAGGGAGATATAGGAAAGGCAATAGACAATTATAAAAAGGCATTGGAGCTGGCACCCGGTTTTGTTTTGGCCCATTATAACCTTGGAATCGGTTATTTTAGTATTAACAAGGTAAAAGAGGCGATAGACGAGTTAAAACTGGTCATAAAGTTAGATCCCAAATTCGTCGATGCCCATTACCAGTTGGGATTGGCTTACCTTAAACTGGACAGGAAAGCTGAGGCAATAGAGGAATTTGAAGAAGTGGCTAAGACTTCTCCGTCTGCTGAAACTCGGAATTCGGCTAAGAGGTATTTAGATTTACTAAAGTG
>JBAZOX010000312.1:0-2864 GCA_041648535.1 Desulfobacteria bacterium
CAAATATTAGGCTATAGTCTAATAGGCTATAGCCTGTAGCCTTCTACTAAAGCAACTCATTTCTCTTCAGATCTCTCGACTTTGTGCCTTTGGTGCTCTGTGCCTTTGTGCCTACCTGAGTAGTTACCATAAATATAAGCATTGTTAAACAATTATATCCGCATTTTGCAGGATTCAAGGAGATATTTTAGGAGAACGTATCATAAATGGAAAAACGAGAGTATTATGATGTCTTGGGGCTCAGCAGGGGGGCAAGTGATGAAGAAATAAAGAAGAGTTATAGAAAACTGGCAATGAAATACCATCCCGACAGAAATCCAGGAAAAAAAGAAGCCGAAGAAAATTTTAAGGAGGCGGCAGAGGCATATGAGGTTTTAAGAGACCCGGAGAAAAGGCGGCTTTATGATCAATTCGGGCACGAAGGATTGAAAGGAACCGGATTCAGAGGGTTCTCCGGTTTTGAAGATATCTTCTCAACTTTTGGGGATATATTTGAAGATTTTTTCGGTTTGGGGACCAGAAGAAGCAGAACTGCTGCCCGAAGGGGAGCGGATCTTCGCTACGACATTCAACTATCATTCGCAGAATCAGCCTTTGGGAAAGAAACCGAAATTGAAATACCCAAGTCTGTACAATGTAATAGATGTGAGGGAACAGGCGCAAAACCAGGTACTTACCCTGTAAACTGCCCAGGATGTCAGGGAAAAGGACAGGTAACCCGCTCTCAAGGATTTTTCAGCATAAGCACTGCCTGTCCCCATTGTAATGGTGAAGGAAAGATTATTGCCAACCCATGTGCGGATTGTCGCGGTACCGGAAAGGTAACAAAAAAGAAAAAGGTATCGGCAAAGATACCGGGGGGGGTTGAAGACGGTTCTCGTTTAAGGCTCAGGGAAGAAGGCGAAGAAGGCGAAAGAGGGGGAGCGCCAGGGGATCTTTATGTTGTTTTGCATGTAGAACGCCACCCACTTTTTGATAGAGAGGGGGATAACATTATATGCCAGATTCCTATATCCTTTACTCAAGCAGCATTAGGAACAGAAATAGATATACCAACATTAAACGGTACAAAAAAAATTCACATCCCTAGAGGAACTCAGTCTGGACACGCCTTCCGTTTAAAAGGAGAAGGCACCCATCATCTCAGGGGACATGGCAGGGGAGACCAGATTGTTGAGGTAATAGTAAAAACCCCAACCAAATTAACTAAAAAGCAGGAAGAGTTATTGAGAGAATTTGCCAGAATAAATGGGGAGGAGACAATCCTTAAAAAAGGATTTTGGAAGCAATGAAGAATAAAAGTATAAAAATTGCTGTTGTTGGTGTTGGAAATTGCGTCAGTGCACTCCTTCAGGGTATTGAATTTTACAAAAACAATCCAGGTGTAAATCTAGGTCTTATGCATTATGACCTGGGTGGTTACACTCCTTCGGATATTGAAGTAGTAGCTGCATTTGATATTGACAAAAGAAAGGTGGGGAAGCCTCTGGAAAAGGCGGTATTCGCCCCACCTAATTGTACCAGGACCATCTGGGAAGACCTTCCAAGCTATGGTGTTACAGTATCCATGGGAAGGGTTTTAGATGGTGTCTCAGAACATATGAGTGATTATCCCCCTGAAAGAACCTTTCTCGTTGCCGATGAAGAACCCTGTGATGCAAGAGAAGTACTAAAGAAAAGCAAAGCCGAAATATTATTAAATTATTTACCTGTCGGTTCTCAAGAGGCAACTGAATTCTATGCCGGGTGTTGTCTTAATACTGGGGTGAGTTTGATTAATTGTATACCGGTTTTTATAGCATCCCATCCTTACTGGAGCAAGAGGTTCGAAAAAAGGGGAATACCTATTATAGGGGATGATGTTAAGTCTCAGCTAGGCGCTACTATAACACACAGAGCTTTAACCAAACTCTTTCAAGATAGGGGCGTAAAACTGGAACGCACTTATCAACTAAATACCGGTGGGAATACCGATTTCTTAAACATGTTAAGCCAAAGTAGGCTGAAGTCAAAGAAGATTTCTAAAACCGAAGCTGTACAATCCCAACTGGATGAGCCTTTAGCGGCAGAAAACATTCATATAGGCCCGTCAGACTATATCCCCTGGCAAAATGATAATAAGGTCTGTTTTATTAGAATGGAGGGAACGGGATTTGCCGGTGTTCCATTGCATCTGGAGATGCGCCTTTCTGTAGAAGATTCACCTAATAGCGGTGGAGTCACAATTGACGCGATAAGATACTGCAAAATAGCAAGAGAAAGTGGGGATAAAGGGGTACTATTGCCCATCTCTGCCTATGCCATGAAACATCCGCCAAAACAGATTGCTGACTTAGAGGCTAGAGCATTAATTGAAAAATATATAACCGAATATAATGCCCAAAAAAGTATATCTTCCCCGTTAACCTTGTTAAAAACCTATTAAGAAGGAGAACGATCATATGGTTAATAATAAAGAAAACCTATTTGACAAAAGGATCGTAGAGAAAAACGTCGCTGAGGGTATTGTCAGCAAGACTGACTATGAGGAATATCTTGCAAACCTGCCTGATGTTTCCAATAAAAAAGAGTATATACCCCTTTCCATAATAACTTAACATTGTTGAGTCTCTAATTAACAATTTGAACTCCAAAAATACTTTTACCTTGACAACTACCGGCATTTCTGGTAAGGAATTAGGGTTTGTCTGTAACGAGTGTTCTGAAAAATGATTTTGAAGAGAGAAGAGACATCTGATTTCAGCAACCCTAGATTGTTACATTTAATGGAGTCTTTCTATGAAAAAAAGGTATCTACTGGCACCCGGGCCTACACCAATCCCATCAAAAACACTACTCGATATGGCAGAACCAATAATTCATCA
>JBAZOX010000313.1:0-2861 GCA_041648535.1 Desulfobacteria bacterium
GCAATTGCTGTAGCCACTGCCGTAGCAGCAATATTAACTATATTATTACCTACCAGGAGAGTGCCTATAAGCTGATCTGGCTCCTTCAATATTTTTTCAATCCCTTTCCCTATATTGGGCTTGTCTTTTCCCAGTTGTTTCACCCGTAACCTGCTCAATGAGAGAAAAGCCGTCTCAGATCCAGAAAAAAAGGCTGAACAGATGAGAAAAAAAACAATCAAAAGATACATGTACAAATTTTGTATAACTTCCATTTAAATTCCCCTTAGAAATTTGACAGGAGAGTATCCTGTCCTAATCTTTGCGAATCTGTCAATCTTAAATGAAAAGAAGATTTTCATATCCAACTGTACAATAGCAGATATTTATTTTGAGAGCTTTAAAAAAGTATCCCTATTTTTATGCTGATATGCTTGCCTATACGATAGCAAAGGAATAATCCCATTATTCAAAATGCAGGGTAATCTCTTTTAACTTAATTAAATCCTTTTCCTTTGCTTGCTCATATAACCCTATTATCTCCGGCAGTGGGCCTTCGACGGTACCCTCAGCTGAGACTTTATAATCATGCTCAGGGGCATAAAGCTCTATGCCTTTTGCCTCCTTGTGAATCTCTTCCACCGGTTTATAATCCGGCAGGAGAGATACCCCATAAGGGAGATCTTTGAAGAAATTTTTTAGCTCTATACCATATTTTTCTGCAAACGCTTCATATTTAAACCCAAAGCAGGCCTTACGAATCTTTTTGCTCGATATAACCTTCGTGTTGATATCATCAAAACTGGTCTCTATCCCCCTGGTAACCATCTCATAAATATCGCTGCTTATTATCACATGGGTTAGATGCTCAGAAATACCTATCCATTCTTTTAATAATTCTGAAAAACTTTCCCTTTTGATGCTCTTTTCTTTGTTGTAGATTACTGTGCCCATCTTTTTTGAACCTATTAAAAGCCCCGTAATAAAGCCTTTAATTAATATATAAGGGCCTTCTATAACCAATTCATAAAACTCTTTTTCCATAGCATTATCCTCTAAAAAATAAGACAGTTATCAGTCTTTGTCTGGCTGTTTCCCCAAACAAGAATGAAAGACTCGCAAAAAGTCAAAATTAGGATGGCAAAGTAAATGCTCAGGTGGATAGGCTGTAGGCAGTTAGGCTGTAGCCTACAGCCTTCAGCCTAAAGTCTAAACAAAAGGATGCAGCGCAACGCCGCAGATGGACTTTTTACGAAGCCATCAAGAATTAAAAGAATATCAGTGTAACCAGAACAAAGAGAGGTATTAATATCGGTATTGAATACTTGATCATATAACCAAAAAAGCTCGGCATTAGAATACCGTTTTCTTCTGCAATTGATTTGACCATAAAATTTGGGGCGTTGCCAATATAGGTATTTGCCCCCATAAAGACTGCCCCGGCAGATATAGCCTTGAGAAAAATCTCTTTCTGGGCTATCAATGAGTGAACGCCCTCTAGCTCAGGCAACCCCGGAAAAAAATTGCCCAGGGCAGAATTTAAAAAGGTAAGATATGTAGGGGCGTTATCAAGAAAGCTTGAGAGACCTCCTGTAATCCAGTAGTAATGGTGGGGTTCCTTTATTGTCTCTAACAGAAACCTTAAACTCCCTTCTGTACCGGCTTTAAGGATCGCCAAGGCTGGGATAATTGTCATAAATATACCGGCAAAGAGGTAAGCTACCTCTTTTATAGGAAACCAGGTAAATTCGTTTTCTTCCCTGAGTTTTTTGGCAGTAAATACCAGAGAGAGTATACCCATCAATACCATTAGCCCATCTCGAACCAGATTCTGAATATGAAGGTGTATCCCAAATACTGTGAACTCAGGAGCTCGCCAAAACCCACTTAGCAGAACCGCTCCCAATACCCCCCCAAGAAATATCAGATTGATCAGACCTTTTACTCTTATGGGTTCTATCACTTCTCCCTTAATCGATTCTTTTGAAACCTCTTCCTGCTTATAAATTATATGGTCAAAGACAAAAAATCCCAGAAGGAGTATCACACTCACAAAGGCCATATGGGGGAATAAATTGAACGTCCAGAAGAAAGGTACACCATGAAGGAACCCAAGAAAAAGTGGGGGGTCTCCAAGCGGAGTAAGAGAACCACCGATGTTACTGACCAAAAATATAAAGAAGACTACAATGTGGACCTTGCGTTTTCTCTGAGCATTGGCTCGCAAAATCGGACGGATAAGCAACATGGAAGCCCCTGTAGTACCCACCCAAGAAGCAATAATGGTCCCTATCAATAGTATAACAGTGTTTACAATAGGGGTGCCTCTCAATGTCCCTTTGACCACGATGCCACTCGATATAGTGAACAATGCCCATAAAAGGATAATAAAAGGTATGTAATCAATAAAATAGATATGTAATATCTCATACAGTGCCTCATTTCCATATGCTATGAGAAAGGGAATTGCAAAAACCAATGCCCAGAAAGCAGATACCTTAGGGAAGTGACTATGCCAGAAATGAGGGGCAAAAAGGGGGAAAAGGGCAATAGATAGAAGAATGCCTGCAAAAGGGATCACAGACCAAAGGGGTAATTCCTTTCCCAGAGAATGTCCTGCTTCAGACTCTTTCACGTCTCCAGAATGCACAGCTTCTACATAGGTGTTTGCCTTTTGGTGTCCCTGTGAAGAGTGTTCAACGGCCCAAATAGGGCTAATCAGCAATAGAAAGACTGTCAATACAACTATAAACACCGAAAGAAAAAAACTAACTTTACAGTATTTGTAACTCATCTTAACTACCTTTAGATTTCCTAAATCTATCTCCGATAATCAAACATAATTTCAATATAATTTGTCAATAGTTAGCAATAATTATTTA
>JBAZOX010000314.1:0-2825 GCA_041648535.1 Desulfobacteria bacterium
ACTATAAACACCGAAAGAAAAAAACTAACTTTACAGTATTTGTAACTCATCTTAACTACCTTTAGATTTCCTAAATCTATCTCCGATAATCAAACATAATTTCAATATAATTTGTCAATAGTTAGCCAAATTTATTCATAAACTACTTTAACTTCGCTTCCCTTATTCAATTTGAGTTTTTCTCGAGCATCTTGACCTCTTACAGATATCTCCAGATAGCCAGAGCTTCCAAAAAGTGCTAGAGCCTGTTCTTCTTTTACTTCGGAATATGAACCCTTAATATCCCCTAATACCTCCCCGCCAATAGATATCTCATGCATCCCCTTTCCTACCAGCTCTCTGAATAAAACCTCAGGTATATTGGATATAAGATTACCGAACCTATCTACATGGAGTATTACTCCCTTGATTATCCCTCTTTCTGTCTCAGGTTCCGGTATATCAAACCTCACAACATCATTGCATATTTCCCCCAAATCCTCCAAAGGAATCCCCTTAGATAGGTATGCAGCGGCTGGTGCAAATATGTCCCGACCATGAAAGGTATTGCTTATATGTGGAAGAAAGTATTTTTTATTCGTCAACTCAACAATCTTTTTTATCCTTTCAAGCTCATATATAAAGGTAAAAACACCGTTATCAGGACAAATAAAGAAATGGTCCCCAGCCTCCACAAGGATTGCCCTCCTCTTGCTCCCAACCCCCGGGTCAACTACAACCAAATGGATTGACCCATCTGGAAAATACCTGTATGAGTTTTTCAAGATAAAGCCTGCCTCAAAGATATCTTGAGGTGATACCTCATGGGTAATATCAACTAACCTCACCTGAGGGTTTATCTTTAAAATTACCCCTTTCATCGCACCTACGTAACCATCCCTGGTGCCAAAATCTGTGATAAGGGAAATAACCCCTCTATCCATCTCTTTAACCAATAGTTCATCCTGAAAAATGAAAAATTCCCTTTGGAGCGAACATCGTCAAAAACCGGAAGTCGGAAATCGTGAATCGTGAATGGGTTTTATTCTATTTGCGATTCCCGACTTTCGATTCACGATCAACCTATCATTACCCCTAATTCTTTCAACCCTTTTATCAATTGCTCTGTCGACCTGTAAAGAATACTATTAATTCCCAAATCCTCAGCAGCCTTGCAAAACTCTTCTATATCATCTATATAAACACTATCTTCCGGGGACGAACCTGCCCTTTTCAATGCCTCTCTAAATATTTCCTCATGGGGCTTCGAGTACCCGATCCTATATGACAGAACGAGATCATCAAACAGTTCTATTACTTTGAAATTCTGTCTTATGAAATCAAAGTGCAGCTCATTCGTGTTAGAAACCAATACCAGGTTGTAACCATTCTTTTTTATGGCTGACAATACTGTCTCAACAGAGTCATTTAAAGAGAAGATGTCTGACCAGACACTCTTAAACATATCATAAGAAATATTAATATCGAATTTTCTCAATACCCACTGGAATAAATCCTCTGACTTAATCTTGCCCTTATCATACAGCCCGAATACCTCTGAGTTAAAGCCGAGTTGATATACATCATTGCTGGAGTATTTCGAATATCTGGCTATTCCCTCACAGATCAACATATGATCAAAACTAAGGACAACATTTCCCAAATCAAATATAATGGTCTTTATCATCTGATCTACTTGTTCTTTGCCTTCTGCCTATTTGCACGTCGCGATAATCTTGCAATTCTGTTCCTCTTCCGATTCTTATCTTTAACTTTAGCCATATGCCTAGATTTTGACATAATTCTGCAATCCTCCTTTAGATCGTTTTTTGGATTCTAAGTAACTACTCAGGCACAAAGTGGCAAAGGCACATAGAACAGGCTAATAGCCTGTAGCCTATAGGCTAATAGGCTAGAAAAATTTGTGCCTTTGGTACTCTGTGCCTACCTGAGTAGTTATAATTCTAACATATCATAATGCAATTTCACCATTAAAAATGTTTTTATTTTGCATATTTCTCAAAAAAAAGCAAGGCGTTTTTCCTGCTCACATGAAGATATGCCGACACTTTTCACCTGAAATTTTGGGGATAGATATGTCCCTAATGAATGAAGGCAGCAGTTTATACTGATTTTTTTCTTGCACGTGATGTAACGTGTGCTATAGTTATGGCGTATGATTTATGGGTGATCTTTCCCGCGGCTCGATGACTGCTAGAATTGCCTATGCTACGTCTGGATGGACCGGTGTCTTGCCCTTGCCACGGCCCGCATATCAGAGATGCTGGACTGGCTGAAAAAAGATAATCAGATGGAGTGCGATTGAATACATACCGTCTCTGAGGTTGTTATCAAATCTTGTCCGATATGCCTGACCACAAAGTCAACTACCATAGGCTGAAGCCGATGGCTTGAGGGGCCAAGAATTCGAGGGGTCAAGGGGTCAAGTGAAAACAGCTATCCATTCTTGTCCTTGAACCCTTGAATCCTGGACCCCTTGAACCCTTGCGGTCCAAAAAAGATCAAACTAAAGTCTTCGCCTAAAGGCGAGGGTTTTTATCGAGATTCAAACAGGAGATTACTTTGGCGAAGACGACATCGAGAGATCGGAGGACGATTATGGCAGGGTCTAAAGATATGCACAGGAAGGAAAAAAAATTAAAGGAAGGGGAACAGTGGCTTGCAACGATACTGACAAGTATAGGCTATGCTGTGATTGCAACCGATACTAGAGGATTCGTAACATTTATGAATCCCATTGCCGAGGCATCGACGGGCTGGAAGCTTAAAGAGACTTTGGGTAGAAATTTGACAGAAGTATTCAATATTGTGGGTAAACAGGCAGG
>JBAZOX010000315.1:0-2808 GCA_041648535.1 Desulfobacteria bacterium
ATCGAGACTGTAGCAAACATACTTGAACTAAGATCGCCTACCGGTATACCGGGCTTTGCAGGTGGCTCTCCCACTCGACCTGGCAAGCTCAGTATCCCTCCCACTCCTAAGTAATTTATGTCATGACCTGGTATGTCTCGGTATGGCCCATCTTGGCCAAAGCCAGATATGGAACAATAAACGATCATAGGATTTATCTTGCTGACCTTTCCGTAGTCAACACCCAACCTCTCTGTTACACCTGGGCTGAAACCTTCTAATACAACATCCGATTTTTCTACCATCCGATAAAAGACTTCCTTTCCCTTATCGGATTTTAAACTCAGGGTAACGCTCTTCTTGTTTCGATTAACACTCATGAAAATCTCTGGAATCATCTCCCGCACATAATCGCCTACCCCGGGTTGCTCAAACTTGATTACCTCTGCTCCCAGGTCTCCTAGCAGCATAGAGCAATACGGACCAGGCAAAAGTCGTGATAGATCCAAGATTCGTATCCCTTCCAAAGGCAACGTCATTGTTTATATCCTCCTTTTAGATTCGGGGTCAGGCCCGCCTGCCTGTGTGTTGCACGCAGACAGGTAGCAAAGTTCAGTTCAGGGTTCACAGTTCAGAGTTTAACATTTCACTTGAATCCTTGACCCCTTGACCCCTTGAATCCTTATGTTTTAATGAGCCTCACCCCAGCTCTTTCCAATCCCAATATCAACCTTTAAAGGCACAAGGAGTTCCATTACCCCTTCCATCTCCTCTTTCACCATCTCCGCTACGCTACCTACCTCATCATCAGGCACTTCAAAGACCAATTCATCATGAACCTGCATGATCATCTTGGCAGAAAACCCCACCTTTGAAATCCTTCTTGAGATGCTGATCATAGCAACTTTTATTAAATCGGCGGCACTACCCTGGATAGGCGTATTTATGGCGGTGCGTTCAGCAAACTGTCTGGTGGGATGATTCTTACTGTTTATCTCAGGAAGGTAACGACGTCGGTTCAACAGGGTTGTTACGTATTCATCTTTTTTGGCATGAAGCAATATCCTTTCAATGTATCTCTTTACTCCTTCATGTCTCTGAAAGTAGTTATCAATATAATCCTGTGCCATCTTCATGCTTATCCCCAATTCCTGGGCTAAACCAAAAGAACTCATCCCGTATATAACTCCAAAGTTGATTACCTTTGCCTGTCTCCGCATTTCAGAAGTGACCATTGATGGAACAATACCGAATATCTCTGCTGCTGTTTCTGAGTGGACATCCCGATCGTTGTTAAATGAATCTACAAGTATATCATCCTCTGAAATATGGGCCAAAAGCCGAAGCTCTATCTGAGAATAATCAGCAGAGATTAAAGACCATCCCTCTTCAGGGATAAATGCCTGGCGGATCTTTCTACCCTCTTGTGTCCTTATAGGAATGTTCTGTAAGTTAGGATCACTGCTGCTTAATCTCCCTGTAGCAGTAACGGTCTGGTTATAAGAGGTATGAATTCTTCCGGTTTCCGGGTGGATCATTCTTGGCAGAGCATCCAGGTAGGTAGATTTTAATTTTGTCATACTTCTGTATTCCAATATCTTTGCCGGCAATTTATGTTCAAAAGCCAGCTTGCTCAGGGTGTTTACGTCCGTAGAATACCCTGTTTTTGTCCGTTTTGCTCCTGGCAACCCCAGTTTCTCAAAGAGGATATTGCCCAACTGTTGAGTAGAGTTGATATTGAACTCCTCTCCTGCCAGACCGTATATCTCTTTCATAAGCAGAGTTAACTTAACTTCCATCTCTTTAGACATTCTCACGAGGAAGTCCACATCCACCTTAACCCCGTTCATCTCCATATCGGCCAGGACCAGGATTAAAGGCATCTCGATATTGTAAAAGAGGTCGGCAAACCCCTCTTTCTCAAGTTTCGGCACCAATAAATTAGACAGGAGGAACGTAACGTCAGAGTCTTCACATGTATAGATTGAGGCCTTCTCAATATCTATCTGATCGAATGTCAGTGCATTCTTGCCTTTTCCTGTTAAATCTTTATAGGATATCATCTGGTGGTCAAGATATTCCCTGGCAATATCCTCAAGATTATGATTGTGTTTCGATGGATTTAACAGGTAAGATGCCACCATTGTATCACAATTTATCCCTGAAAGTTCAATGCCGTACCGCCGAAGAACCACATAGTCATACTTCACATTCTGCCCAATCTTTTTGATCCTCTCATCTTCAAGGATCGGCTTTAAAGACAGGAGCACATAGTCCATCCTCAGTTGTTTCGGGGCTCCCAGATATCTATGGGCAAGAGGTATATAAAATGCCTCATGGGGTTTATAAGAAAAGGATATCCCCACTAACCCGGCCAGCATAGGGTCCCTTGATGTGGTCTCCAGGTCAAGGGCAAACTCGTGAGAATTCTTCAACCCCTCAATCAATCTGCCAAATTCTTCTTCGGTAAGGATCACATTGTAATTCTCGGTGGGAAGTACCCCTTGTGACGAAAACTCCTTTAGAAATTTTGTAAATTCCAGCTCCTTAAATATCTTCTTTATCTTTTCCATGTCAGGTTCAGATAGAGAAAAATCATCAAAATCATAGGTCAGAGGGACATTGACATCTATTGTTGCCAGCTCTTTACTTAGCCTCGCCTGATCGCCAAATTTTAAAAGGTTTTCTCTTCTGCGTTTACCGGTAACCTTATCCACATTATTCAGGAGATTCTCAATTGTGCCAAATTCTTTTATCAGTTCTATAGCTGTTTTTTCACCAATACCCGGGACACCTGGAATGTTGTCAGATGTATCACCCGCCAGCCCC
>JBAZOX010000316.1:0-2784 GCA_041648535.1 Desulfobacteria bacterium
GCCGAAGAAGCACGGTAATATTCCTGTGTAAATCGTTGACGGTTCACGGTTTAACGGTGAACTATGATTCAGACAGTAGACCATAGACATCAGACATTAGACTGAAGGGGAGAAAGTGGCCAGAGATTACATAAAGATAAAGGGTATCCGTTCACAGTTTACGGTTTGCAGTTAACAGTTGGCAAAAATGCTTCAAGCTTTATATAACAGCAAGCTTAAGCTTGCTGTTGTGATGCCTGCTGTTGTAATTAAACCGTGAACTGTAAACTGAGAACCGTGAACGGTTACAGAAAAGTCTGATGTCTAAAGTCTTGAGTCTAGTGTCTGAATTCCAGAAGGAGATTAATTCATGATGGAAATTGAAAAAAGAAAGATGGCAGCTATTTCAGCAGCCGTATCAGCCTATCGAAAGGAGGAAAAAGAGACTTCTGCTATAGAGTCCCCGACCACCTCTTTTCAAGTTTTATCTAACGTGTGGGGGCTATCTGGCCGACAGGCGATAATGCATATGAGGAACTTACTTCAGTGTAGAATATTCCATAAATAAAGGCTGCTTTTTTCACTTATACTATCTGCGGGATCTAGATAAAGGAGGGAATTCCTTCCAGTTCTTACAAATCATAAGAAGGAGATAAAATATGCCGACAAAAGGAAAAAAGGAAAGAAAGAATCCGGTTAAGATTGCAGATACTACTTTTAGAGACGGTCATCAATCCAGTTTAGCCACTCGAATGAGAACAGAAGACATGCTGCCAATAGCAGAAGAGATGGATAAGGCAGGCTTTTTTTCCATGGACGTCTGGGGAGGAGCAACCTTTGATGTATGTACCCGATTTCTGAATGAAGATCCATGGGAAAGGGTGCGAATATTGAAAAGGCATATGCCTAATACCCCATTACAAATGCTCTTAAGAGGACAGAACTTGGTAGGGTACCGCAATTATGCAGACGACGTGGTTACTGCCTTTGTCCACAAGGCTGCTGAGGTTGGAATCGATATCTTTAGGGTATTTGATGCATTAAACGATGAACGGAATTTTGAAACATCCTTCGCAGCCATTAAGGAGTGTAAGAAACATATTCAGGCTACTATTTGTTACTCTCTAACAGAAAGAAGATTGGGAGGGCCTGTCTTCAATATCGAGTATTTTGTTAGCAAAGCAAAAACCCTGCAGGATATGGGGGCTGATACCCTTTGCATAAAAGATATGGCAGGGTTAATCTCCCCATATGATGCCTATGAATTGATAAAGGCACTCAAGGAGAATATAGGCATCCCCATCCATCTCCATACACATTATACAAGCGGTATGGCATCTATGTCATATCTAAAGGCTATTGAGGCCGGGGTGGATATCGTAGACTGCTCTCTAGCCCCGTTTGCCTTAAGATCTTCTCAACCTGCGGTTGAACCTATAGTAGTGGCCCTCCAGGGTACTCCCAGAGATAGTGGCCTGGACTTAAACCATCTCTTCAAAATGGGGCAGCACATTGAATCCATCGCCCCCAAGTACAGAGGCTTTCTTGACCTCACTAAGATGTCAGTTATAGACACGGGGGTACTCTTACATCAAGTACCGGGCGGCATGACAACAAATCTGGTATCACAACTAAAACAGGCCGAAGCCCTGGATAGAATCGATGAGGTTTATGAGGAATTACCGAGAACGAGAAAAGACATGGGATACCCGCCTCTGGTTACCCCTACCAGTCAGATTGTTGGTATCCAGGCCGTTCAGAATGTACTCTTTGGCCGCTACAAGATGATTTCCCGGGAGGTAAAGGATTATGCCTACGGCCTCTACGGCAAGACCCCTGTACCCATGGATAAAAAGGTGCAGAAACTGATCCTAAAGGGTTATGAAAGGGGAGAAAAGCCCATCACCTGTAGGGCAGCAGATATTCTTGAACCAGAGCTTGAAAAGGCTAAAGAGGCAACCAAAGGTATTGCGAAAGACACAGGAGATGTTTTGATTTATGCCCTTTACCCAACTACCGGCATGAGGTTCTTAAGATGGAAGTACGGATTGGAAGAACCGCCTCCAGAGGTAAAACCCAAAACATTGGAAGAGGTCAAGAGGGAAGATGAACTTATTGCAAAGGCAAGGGCAGGTAAACTTGTTGAAAAGACAGAAAAGGCCGTTCCTGAAAAGGGTCATGGATTGCGGACCTTCAACGTCTTTGTAGAAGATGAATACTATGAAGTACAGGTAGAGGAGGTTGGTGGCTCTCCTGTTGTTAATGCTTATTCGCCGTCTCCCTCAAAAAAGGCGGTTGTACCGCCAAAACCAGAAAAGAAAGAAGAGACTCCAAAGACACCCATAGCTGTTGCTGAAGGTGAAACCGCCATTGTTGCCCCTATGCCAGGAATGGTAATACAGTATAAAGTTGATGTTGGGGATAAAGTGAAGATCGGAGATATTGTGGTTCTCTTTGAGGCCATGAAGATGGAGAATGCGCTAGCATCACCGGTTAATGGAACTGTCAAGTCCATAAACTTCAAAAAGGGGGGTTCTGTAAATAAGAATCAGATCCTTGCGGTGATTGGATAGATCGTTATTCATAGTATCGTTAAACACAAATCGAAGGAATAAACCGATCCAGTATAATAATTGTTAGGCAGATTGATGAAATTAAAAGAGATCATTAAAACTTCAAATTGGGAGGAGTATAAGGTGGACCCATTTGTCAAGACAATTTTTTCGAAAAATTAAGTTACACCCTGGGGCGGTTTTTTGTTTTTTCCACCTGCGCTCATACCCCATCGAAAGCCATGAACTGAAT
>JBAZOX010000317.1:0-2768 GCA_041648535.1 Desulfobacteria bacterium
ACAGGAAAATGCTCGAAAAAGAAGGCAAGGCCAAGTTTGATAGCGGCAAAGATACCCGAGGACCACTGACCATTGCTGCCGTTGTAACCGTACAGACAGGGGAGAAAAAGAACGAGAAGGGGGGGGGTAAGAATTCCAAAATGGTAGTTTTTGGAGACTCCGATTTTGCCAACAATAGTTATCTCAATGTCCTGGGCAACAAAGACCTTTTTTTGAATACTCTAAACTGGCTGGCTGAGGAGGAAGGGTTAATATCAATACGGCCCAAGGATACCGATTACAACCCAGTGATCCTTTCAAAAGCCATGGGGAAAGCCATCTTCTTTATACCTGTACTTATAATACCCGGCATGATTTTACTCGCTGGAATTGTGGTGTTAAGCGTAAAGAGGTGGAAGAAGTGAACCTGAAAAAACTGGGTGCCCTGGCAGTTATATTAATACTCCTTGGGCTCTATTTCTACTATTACGAGATACCGGTAGAGCGAGAGAGAAAAGAGGCAAAGGAGAATGCCAAAAAGGCAATTGTCTTTAAACCGGAGGCGGTTGAGGAGCTTAGGTTAAAGATTGAAGGCAAAACCATACTATTTAGTAACGATAAAGGCCAATGGATGATAAAAGAACCCATTGTTGCAAAAGGTGAGAATGAAACAATAGGAAAGGCTCTGAATAGTCTGGCAAAAGCAGAGATAGAACGAACCGTTAATGAAAACCCTGCCGGTCTGGTGGATTATGGCCTGGATAAACCCTCCATAGAAATAACTATAAAAGAGAAGAATAAGCCCCCATTAGAAACAATCCTTTTGGGCAACAAAAACCCGACAGATTACTATGTTTACATGAAGAAAAAAAAGTCAAAAGCAGTCATGCTGACATCTTCCGGGTTGAAAGAGCAATTGAATCAAGAGACATACTATTATAGAGATAAGACAGTAATTGACTTTAAAGTAGAAGACATAAAAAACCTTGGTCTCAAATATGAAGATAAAAAAGCAGACTTAAGGCTTGATGACAAAAAGGATTGGCAGATCATCAAACCCATAAAGGCAAAGGCTGATGGAGGAAGTATTAGAAGGCTGTTATATGGCCTAAAAAATTCTAGAATCAAAGGATTCGTAGAGGAAACCCCAAAGGATTTAAAGAGATATGGTCTTGACTCTCCGAAAATCGGGATTATCTTTTTTACAAATAAAAATCACCCTGCAAAATCACTTTTGATAGGAGACAGAGTTAAAGGGGAGAAAGACTTCTATGCTAAATGGGAAGATGCTAAAAACGTCTTTTTGCTTCCGGAAAGTTCCCTTAAGGATTATCCCAAAACTGAATTCGACCTCAGAGATAAAACAGTATTGAATTTTGAAAAGGAAAAAATCTTTAGAGTTGAGCTTAAATATCCTCGTGAACAAATAGTATTAGTAAATGACGACAAAAATCAATGGAACATAACAAAGCCCATAAGAGCAAAAGCAGATGAATTTGAGGTCAGCGATTTACTATGGGCACTGCTGGATATTAGAGTAAAAGGGTTTATAAATGATAGCCCAAAAGCATATCAAACCTATGGCTTAAACAAGCCTATCATAGAAATCAACCTTTGGAATAAGGGTGAGAAAAACCCCTTTCAGCTTGTTATAGCTAGAAAAGGGGATGGAGGGAAAAATCTCTTTGCCAAGACAAACATAACAGAAGCCATCTACCAATTGCCTCCTGATGTTCTTAAGGTTCTTACCAAGACCCCTTTCAGCCTTAGGGACAAAACCCTTCTCACATTTAAGAATGAGGATGTAGAAAAGATTCAATTAAACTCCCCTGATAAGACCTTTATTCTGAAGTTGGGGAAAGGGGACTGGGAGGCAATAAAACCAGTAAAAACCACACTCGATAAGGCTAAGGCTATCTCCTTTCTCTGGGACATCAAACTTCTTAAATTTAAAGAGATAATATCTGAGGGTATGAAAGAAGATCCTTCAATTTATGGTTTTAATAAACCAAAAACAGAGATAACCCTATGGGGCAATAAAGAAAATAAGCTAGGCTCTATTATCATAGGTAATAAGGTACAGAACAAGGATATGCTATACGCTAAGGTCGATTTTGCTCCAACTATATATGGAATTGAGCCACAATTCCTGGAAAAATTGCCGCATGATATCAGTGACTTAAAGTAGGATAACATTTCTAAGCCAAATTGTAACTGCTCAGGTGGATAGGCTGTAGGCTGTAGGAAGAAATTTGTTACTACTCAGGTAGGTAGGCTGTAGGGTAAAGAAGCAGAGACACGGACTTACTAGGCAGTCCGTCTGCAAAACTAACAGCCTTCAGCCTACAGTCTAAACGACCTGAGTAGTAACTCAATAATACCTAAAAAGGAAGGATTAAAATTAAAAAAAGATGGCTAGAATAACAATTGAAGACTGCCTGAAAAAAGAAGAAAATCGTTTTGCTCTTGTGCATCTGGCAGCAAAAAGGGTCAGACAACTATTAAAGGGCGCAAAACCTTTAGTGAATGCACCAGAAAACAAAGAAGTGGTAGTAGCACTACGGGAAATTGCTGCTGGCAAGGTTTTTTCAAAAAAGAAAACTCTTGATTCCAACAATACTTCAAAAGAAATCCTGGAAGAAGAATACAGTGTACAAACATAAATAGTAACTATTCAGGCACATAGGCACAAAGTTGCAGGAATGCGATTGGAATGCAGGACACAACCTGTCCAAATATTAGGCTATAGTCTAATAGGCTATAGCCTGTAGCCTTCTACTAAAGCAACT
>JBAZOX010000318.1:0-2766 GCA_041648535.1 Desulfobacteria bacterium
AAGACCACTTATATATTCCTGCTATGAAGAAGAAACGATAAAGGCCGACGAGTCTCTCCTAACACGTTCTGAAACCCTATTTGAACTACCCGAATTCAGCAACTGGGTAATAAAACCAGATGAGATGGAAAAATATGCTGAAAAGATACAGGAAGCCAATGAAAGTAAGCTGGTACTAACGCCTATTCAAAAGCAAGAGCGAATTTATCAGATATACAATGATGCTGCAGAGGAATTGTTCAATGAAGAGAGACGCCTTCTGTACAAGAGAAGGCTGGAAGAGATAGCTTACATTATTTATAAACTGGGGAAGGAAGAAGATGCCAGAATTTGCCTTGCAGCAGCCTTAGCTTTAAAAGATGAAAGTATAACTTTTTCCCATCATCCCTTTCTCTTAGAGTTGGTAAAGAGAAGCCTATCCTCTGCCCTATGGAAAGATGAACAAAAGGCAAAAGAAAATCTGTCCTTTATTGTTAAACCGTAACAAACTCCCAAAACCCCTTATGAACACCCGCCACCCTATCTATTACCGAATCAATAGACGGAGAACTTACATCCTCAAAATTCATTTCCCCTTCTCCCAGAATGGATTCTCCTCTCAATTCCTTAAGAACAGACTTAACCGATTCTTTCAAGCCCTCCAGGTCATATCCACCCTCCAGGGCAAATACAACCCTGCCCTGACAACTCTGGTCAGCAATATCCAAAAGGAGCCTTGTAAGCCTTGCAAACCCGTTTGGGGTTACATTCATGCTACCCAAAGGGTCTCTGAAATAGGTATCAAATCCAGCGGAAACCAGGATTAACCGGGGTTTAAATTGAAGGGAAACAGGCTTCAAAATCCTTTCAAAAATCCGAATATAATCACTGTCTCCCTGCCCTCCAGATAGAGGAACATTGACAGTAAACCCCCTACCCTCTCCTCTTCCTATCTCGTCAAAGCCACCAGTCCCCGGATAGTATGGGAATTGGTGTGTGGAAAAATAGAGTACTCTGGGATCATCATAGAAGGCGTTCTGGGTACCGTTGCCGTGGTGGAGGTCCCAGTCCACAACCAGGATACGCTCCAGGGAATATTTCTCAATTGCATACCTTGCCCCGATAGCAACATTGTTAAACAGGCAAAAACCCATACCTTTGTTGGTCTCTGCATGATGACCTGGAGGACGTACAAGGGCAAAGCTGTTATCTATTTCGGAAGCTATAACTCTATCAATAGACTCCAGTACTCCTCCAACTGCCAGCTTCGCCGCATCATAGGATTTTGGCGATGTATGGGTATCGGGATCGAGCATGGTATGGGGTTCATCGGCAGTTGCAGTCACCCTTGATACATAGTCCGAGGTGTGAATCAATTCAATCTCTTCCTTTGTGGCAAACCGCGGTACAACCTCCACAAACCTTCCTGCCATGTTTCCTTCGTTTAACATCCCGTAAATAACCTCTAACCGATGGTGGTTTTCCGGATGATAATCCGGTGTAATATGTTCCAGGTATCTAGCGTCTTTCACTATCCCTGTCTTCATAATGGTTCTTACCTCCAAATTCCCTTGAGACCTTTGCAAAACTATTTATGTTTTGAAAAAGTATCCCTGAGAGCGAATTGCATAGATTTTTTGGGGAACCCTTCTTAGCGAGCGTAATGTAGAAAATTCACATGTTTGAGCCCGAAGGGCGAGTTTGTGAATTTTCAATGAAGCGAGCTTAGATGGGTCAAAAAATGGATGTTGAAGCGAAAAGGGGTACTTTTTCAAAGCTCTCCCCTTTTGACTCTATCCAGCAATCCGTTGTAATTTGCTTCTATTTTATCCACCATATCACTCCACTGGGAAGACCCCTCCACATTAACCTCAATAGCAGACCCTGAAATGCCCTGTTCCTTCCATCTATTCTTTAGAGATGCTTCTAACGCATTCTGTATATCCCTGTAACTCTCTTCTTTCATGGATTCGTAGTCTCCGCAGATAGCCATAATCCTTTCTTCTACATCCTTCACACTGCTACCACTCATGTATCCCTTAAGGCTTCTCAGCCCTTTGAGAAGCCTTTTGTAATTCTTCAAGTCGGTCTTTTCTACAAGCCTCAAACAGATGGCTCCGGCCACAACCGGTCTTATCCTCTCTTCATATTTGCTTACGTATTTGTCTAAATCATCCGAGCCCTCATAGCCATCTTTAATATACCTGTCAACGAATATACGGGCCCTGGAAACATACTGCTTCATCCTTCACCTAAGGCCTTCTCTTTTTTTCCCACCATTTTTTAAGCCTCTTCTTTATCTCTGCCTCAAAGCCATGATCAGTAGGCTCGTAGTAGATTCTGCCTTTGAGGTTTTCGGGCAGATAGTCTTCCTCCACATAACTACCGGGGAAACTATGGGGATACTTATAACCCTTTCCATAACCCAACTTCTTCATCAGGGAAGTGGGGGCATTGCGTATATGGAGAGGAACAGGCAGTGCCTGCGTTTCCTGAATATCATTTTTTACCTTTGAATATGCGGTATAGAGGGCATTGCTCTTAGGGGCACAGGACAGGTACACTGCAGACTGAGCCAGGGCCAGATCCCCCTCTGGTGAACCAACAAACTGATATGCCTGCATAGAGGAGACCGCCACTTGAAGTGCATGAGGATCAGCATTTCCCACATCCTCAGATGCAAAACGTATCAAGCGCCTGGCTATATATAGAGGGTCTTCCCCTGCCTCCAGCATCCTTCCCAGCCAGTAGAGAGCAGCATCAGGATCGCTCCCCCTCATGCTCTTA
>JBAZOX010000319.1:0-2765 GCA_041648535.1 Desulfobacteria bacterium
GCTGAATGCCGGAGCCAATGAAGTTCTATTTTGGATTTCAACAAGTGAGACCCATAACATGCGGATGTTAAATTCTACGGTTGCAGACACTTTAAAAGAAAACCAGCTGATTTGTAAAATATGTAAAGAAAACAAAGTAAAAGTTCGTTCAATTATATCAACAGCATTTGGCTGTGCCCATGAAGGCAAGATTCCGATCTCAAAATTGATGAGTATTGCTTTAAGCTTGAATACCCTTGGGTGTTATGAGATATGTTTGGCTGATACCCATGGGTTAGCAAATCCTAGACTAGTAAAAGAAACAATTAGCACAATGAGAAAGGAAATACCCCTCAGAAAAATCGGGGGGCATTTCCATGACCTCAGGGGAATGAGTATGGCAAACATCTTTGCTGCTTTTGAAGAAGGGATAAAGATATTCGATGCTGCCATTGGTGGAAGAGGATGTGCACCTGATATTCAAAGCAAAACCATAGAAAGCCAAATGAGTCAACTAGTGTATATGTTTGAAGAAATGGGGGTGTCAACAGGTATAAACATTGAAAAAATCTATGAATGTGAAGAATTTGTTGGAAATATATTGGGTATAAAACAGAGTTCATCCAAGCTTGCTTCATGGAAAACTCCATAGTATCCACTTTGAAGGGTGAATAGTCAAAGCACAGTTTGCCCTAAATGAGTTTCAAAATCCTCGAAAAAAGCAACAGTTTCAAATCGGTAAGGAAAGAAAGTTGTGAAAAACAAAATATTTGAAAAATTCGATGATGCAATTGCAGATATACCCGATGGTGCAACCATCATGATGTTCTTTTGGGGAGTAGCCGGAACACCCCAGAATCTGATTCGTACATTGCAAGACAAGGGGATAAAAGACCTGACTTTGATCAGTCATAATTTTGTTCCTGGCTTTCTTGGAGATCACCTGCTTATAGATAAGGTCATCACTCCGTTTGCCTTGGTTAATCAGATTAAGAAACTAATCACTGCCTGGCCTGGAACTGGGACAATTCTGGGTATAGAATCGCCTTTGGCCAAACTGGTAAAAGAAGGGACGGTAGAGTTGGAGATAACCAGCCACGGTGTGTTGGTCGAAAGAATTCGTGCAGGAGGTAGTGGAATAGGAGGTTTTTATTCTCCCATTGGTGTGGGGACTGTGTTGGAAGAAGGGAAAGAAAAGAGGGTAATAGACGGTAAGGAATTCATCCTTGAAAAACCATTAAAGGCACAATTTGGATTTGTGAGGGCATATAAGGCGGATAAAAGAGGAAACCTCATTTACCGAGGTTCTGGAAGGGGCTGTAATCCAATAATAGCAATGGCATCAGATATAACTATAGCAGAAGTAGACGAGATTGTTGAAGTAGGGGAGCTTGACCCTGAGATTATTGTTACCCCAGGGATATTCGTTGATCGCATTGTAAAGATACCAGATGGTGGATTGAGTAGTTACAGCCAGAGGGCAGCTTTGCTACGAGAGGTTTTCCAGGGGGGCGAAAAATGAAAAAGCGATTGAGCATAAAATCAATTGCCAAGAGAGCAGTTATGGAATTCAGGGATGGAGATCATGTAAACCTGGGTGTTGGTATTCCTAATTTTTGTTCGTTGTTTATACCGAAAGAAATGGAAATAATATTGCATGCAGAACAGGGAGTTCTGGGATACGGTCCTTTAATATCCGATGAGGAGTGGGAGAAGATAGACTTCGATTATGTTGATGCTGGCATAAGACCTTTTACATTCAAGCCAGGTATGTGTTTCTTCGATAAGGCGCTCTCATTTGATATGGTAAGAGGTAGGCATATCGATATAACTGTTCTTGGGGCACTTGAGGTGTCTGAGAGAGGAGATTTGGCAAACTGGTCCTACGGATCAGTGGAGGATAGTGGCATAGGGGGAAGTATGGACCTGGCAGTTGGGGCGAAGATGGTGATTATTACCATGGAACATACCACCAAAAAGGGTAAGCCTAAGTTGGTGAAAGAATGTAGATACCCCCTTACTGCGAAGGAATGTGTTGACATTATTGTTACAGATTTGGCTTTTATAGAGGTAAGCAGAGAGGGGCTTCTCCTAAAAGAGATTGCTCCTGGGTGGAGTGTGAAAGAGGTACAGGCACTTACTGATTGTAATCTGATTGTGTATGATGGGTTAAAGGAGATCGATATTTAATAAAAGAAACGGGGGATGAAATGGTTGATAGAGGTATGCTATTTGAACCTATAACCATAGGCCGAATGGAGATAAAAAACAGGGTTGCCATGGCACCCATGGGGACCCTTCAGGGAACATATGACGGGTATGCTACGGATCAGCTTATAGCGTATTATAATGCAAGAGCAAAAGGTGGAGTGGGTTTAATAATAGTTGAACATACTCTTGTGACGAATAAATATGGTATGGGTCTCCTTGGTCTTTGGGATGATTGGCACATGACCAGCCTCAATGAGCTGGTTGAATCTGTCCATGCCTTTGATTCAAAGATTATAATTCAGCTTAGTGCCGGTATGGGAAGACAAGGGGTGTCCAGATGGCTAGGCGAGAGGCCCGTTGCCCCTTCTGCTATACCGTTTGTTGCCAAAGAAGAGTCACTCCCCGGGAAGATGAAGGTCAGAGCTGGGATTAGAGGTGAACTTCCAAGGGAGCTCTCTATAGAGGAAATCATTGAACTGGAGGACCTCTTTGCCGAGGCTGCTAGACGTGCCCAACTTGCGAGATTTGATGGTATCGAAATCCATGCGGCTCATGGGTATCTTATTTTTGGATTC
>JBAZOX010000320.1:0-2756 GCA_041648535.1 Desulfobacteria bacterium
AAGGCATCAACCCTCCCTGAAAAAGTCGATGATCAGGTCAAAGGCAAGAGGTTAAGTATCCTCCAAACCTACCAGAAACTTTTTACTTTAACTAAGAACAGAGAATTGGAAGGCAAAAAGGAAGAGATATTAGTAGAAGGCCCTAGCAAGACTAATCCAATGCGTTTGACGGGGAGAACCAGATCAAATAAAGTAGTCAATTTTGAAGGGTCATCCGATTTAACAGGATGTATAGTGTCTGTCAGAATAAAGAGGGCATTCCTCAATTCACTGGAGGGAGAGACAAATACCACTTATTGCGGTTAATGGGAGGTCTATATGTTTAAAGAAATGAGAGTAGCGGGATTAACAGTGGACCCTTTTACTAACATGCCTATTATTATCCTTAAGGACATGGAAGATAAGAGTGCGGTTCCAATCTGGATTGGACTGCTGGAAGCCAGTGCTATAGCTACTGAGCTTGAAAAAATTCAGCTTCCCAGACCTATGACCCATGATTTATTAAAGAATATTTTGGACAACTTTAAAGTTGACGTAATGAAGGTAGAGGTTAACGACTTGCAGGACAACACCTTCTATGCTACCCTATATCTTAAGATGGGCAACAAGAAGTATGCTATTGATTGTCGTCCCAGTGATGCAATTGCTATAGCCTTAAGAACCAATTCTCCCATATATGTCAGTGAAGAGGTCATTGCACGGTCTAGGAGGATTGACTTAAAAGGGGCAACTATGGGTAAAGAAGGTAAAGAACCAGAAAAATGGGCTGAAATTTTAGAAAACATGTCTCCAGAAGACTTTGGCAAGTATAAGATGTAGGTAAGCCAAGTTGGGGGCTTCGCCCCAAACTTGAGAAGTCAGAATTCAGAAGCCAATAGTCAGAATGGAAATATAATTAAAAACTGTTCACAGTTTAACGGAGAACAGTCAACAGTGAACGATTTAATAAGGAGCCAATGCAAAAGTCTAAAGTCTTAGCACACTGTCATTCTGAGCGAAGCGAAGAATCTTGTAAAACCAATATGTTATAAGACCCTTCACTTCGTTCAGGGTGACAAAATAGGGACTTTTGCAATTGGCTCTAAGGTTAACTCTATAACTCCAATTCCATATTTTGTAACTCTTTGATCCTGTCTCTAAACTCTGCTGCTTTTTCAAATTCAAGCTTATCAGCCGCTTTTTTCATCTGGGCTTTCAAATTTTTAATGAGTTTTGGTATCTTATCTGAAGGTATGTATTCTTCTCCAGATTCCTTGACAATTGGGACAGTGTAATAATCGGCCTCATAGATTGAAGTTAAGATGCTGGATATGGATTTTTTTATGCTTTCAGGGGTAATGTTGTTCTTTTTGTTAAACTCAGCTTGAATTTTTCTCCTACGGCTTGTTTCATGGATGGTGGTCTCTATAGACCGAGTAATGGTGTCACTATACATTATTACCTCTCCGGCGATGTTTCTGGATGCCCTTCCGCACATCTGGATCAATGATCTTTCAGAGCGAAGAAATCCTTCTTTGTCAGCATCCAATATGGCAACCAAAGATACCTCGGGGATGTCCAGTCCCTCTCTGAGCAGGTTTATCCCTATAAGGACATCGAATTCGTTCATGCGTAAGCTTCTGATTATCTTTACCCTTTCCAGGGTGTCAATATCTGAGTGAAGATACCTCACTCTTATTCCCAACTCACTGTAGTATTCAGAAAGGTCCTCAGCCATCCTTTTGGTCAAGGTGGTGACCAGTACCCTTTCCTTACGTTCGCACCGCTTATTGATTTCATGCAGGAGATCATCAACTTGATCTTTAGCAGGCTTGACGGTGATTGCCGGATCCATGAGACCTGTAGGTCGAATAATCTGTTCAGCAATCTTACCCTTGCCCTTTTTTAATTCGTAATCTCCCGGTGTAGCAGAGACATAAATAACCTGGTTTGTGAGTCCCTCAAACTCATGGAAATTAAGGGGTCGGTTATCCAGGGCTGAGGGAAGACGAAATCCATACTCCACCAAGGTTTCTTTTCTTGACCTATCCCCACGATACATACCATTAAGCTGAGGAATAGTTACATGACTTTCGTCTACGAATATAAGGAAATTCTTGGGGAAATAATCCACCAGTGTATGTGGGGGTTCTCCTGGTTTTCGGTCATCCAGGTATCTGGAATAGTTTTCTATGCCGGTACAGTAACCTGCTTCCTCCAGCATTTCGATATTAAAGTTGGTCCTCTCCTCTATCCTTTGAGCTTCTAACAGTTTGTTCTGGGAACAAAAAAAACGAATCTGTTCCTTTAATTCTCCCTTTATGGCTTCAATAGCTTTTTTTAGCATATCTTTATGGGTGACGTAATGACTTCCCGGATAGATGGTAGCCTTTTCCAGTTTCCTGATCCTTTTTCCCAGGAGGGGATCAATTTCGAAGATGGCCTCCACAAGGTCACCGAATAACTGAACCCTGATGGCCATATCTTCTTCATATGCAGGAAATATCTCTATCACATCACCCTTGACACGGAATGTTCCCCTATGGAAATCGAAGTCATTCCTTTCATATTGGATTTCCACGAGCTTTGAGAGAATTTTATCTCTAGAAATCTCATGCCCCTCTTCCAGTGACAATAGCATTCCATGATACGCCTCTGGAGAGCCCAGACCATAGATACAGGAGACACTGGCTACGATTATAACGTCATTTCTCTCAAGAAGAGAGCGGGTAGCAGAATGTCTCATCTTATCGATTTTCTCGTTTATAGAGGCATCC
>JBAZOX010000321.1:0-2755 GCA_041648535.1 Desulfobacteria bacterium
ATCGCTAAACCAGTAAGTTCCAAGGTTCATCCCGCAGGCTATTACGAAGGCGAAGAACATACCGCCTCTTCCCCCAAATATGCCGCCAACCCAAATCAGGAGTAAAGTTAAACCTACCATTAAACCTACTGTCTTAACGCTATTCACAATCGGTCTCCTCCTTAAGTTGTATCATTTGAAGTTGGCTCATCTCAGTCAAGCCAGATCCCCTTGCAAACGGGACATTCATAAATCATAACCCGAAGGTAAGAAGAATATCACCTGTTTCTACAGTCTGGCCGATATGGGCCATCACCTCTTGCACTTCTCCATCACAAGGAGAGGCAACACCACTTTCCATCTTCATTGCTTCAATAATTATCAATTCCTGCCCGCGATAGACCCGCTCCCCCTTTTTCACTTTTATGTCGACCACCAATGCAGGCATGGGGCTTCGAAGAACGTTATCCAAAACAATCTTTTTAGACCTGGGCATATACTTGGCCAGCTTCCATTCTCTGGGACTATATATCTCAAAAGTACGAGTTATTCCACAATAAGCAGCCCATATAAAGTTTCCATGGTATTGGAGATGGAAGCGGTGGGACTCATCATTGATCTTAAGCTTAAGTCGACGCTGGTAGAACGAAAATTCAGGAGTTATCACCTGGTACTGGTTTTCGTTGACCCAGATGTTCCAGGTACGTGAGGTTTGAACTCCCTGAAGCCGGAGTTCGAAAATATCATTTTCTCCCCTTACCATATAGTTGTTCAAGGTCTTTGAATCTGGAATCCCACCCACTTGAGCAACCATGGGTTTAAGGGAATCCCGGACCAGGTTTTGTCGGTTGTGATAGACTAAGGTTGCAGCTAAAGCCATATAATGAAGCCGTTCCTTTTGAGGGGCAATCTTCATTTGTCCATCTTCAAAATGCTCTTCGATGAAATCGGTGTGCAGCTCTCCCCGGATAAAAGCAGGGTGATTTAAGATGGCATTTGTAAAATGGACATTGGTAATTAGACCTTCAATATGATACCCGTTCAGGGCATAGACAAGGGACTTTCTGGCCTCTTCCCGCGTCTCACCCCAAGCTACCACCTTGGCCAGCATAGAGTCATAATAGATATTGATCAAACTGCCGACTTTAATGCCACTGTCCACCCGGATATGTTTGCCACGGGGTGCGAAGTATCGGGTGATCATCCCGGTGGTGGGCATGAATCCGCGTGAAGGGTCCTCGGCACAGATTCTGGCCTCTATAGCCCACCCTCTCATGGAGACATCTTCCTGCCGAATGGGAATGGGCTGTCCTGCTGCTATCAGAAGCTGGAGTTCCACAAGATCCAGGGAGGTTACCATCTCGGTTACGGGATGTTCCACCTGTAGCCGGGTGTTCATTTCCAGGAAATAAAAGTTCTGTTCTGTATCCAAAATAAATTCAACGGTGCCAACACTGGTGTAACCTGCCTCCCTGGCCAGGTCACAGGACATCTTTCCCATTCTCTGTCTTAGCGAATCATCAACCGCTGTGGAAGGAGTCTCTTCGATGATCTTCTGATAACGCCGCTGTATGGAGCATTCTCTCTCCCCCAAATGAATGATATTGCCGTAATAATCGCCTATTATCTGTATTTCCACATGGCGAGGGTGGGCTATATAGCGCTCCACGAAAATCCTGTCATCCCCGAATGCCTTTCGTGTCTCCCCCTGGCAAGCCTCCAGAGCATAACCCAACTCTTCCTTCTTTGTCACAATTCGCATCCCTTTACCTCCTCCACCGGCTGCCGGCTTGAGCAAAACCGGGTAACCGATCTGTTCGGCAATGGCCATGGCATCTTCAAGATCGGACAGAGGTTGGGTTGCCCCGGGCACAATGGGCAAACCTATTCTTACAGCCATCGCCTTGGATGTTATTTTATCTCCCAGGGTAGCAATGGCCGAGGCCGGGGGGCCGATAAAGACCAACCCTGCCTGAGAGACCATTTTGGCAAATTCAGGGTTTTCAGAAAGAAAGCCGTATCCAGGATGTATAGCCTGACAGTTATGCTTTAAAGCTGCATCAATTATCTTTTCCTTGACGAGATAGGATTCTTCGGATTTAGCACTCCCCAACAAGACAGTCTCATCCGCTTCAAGCACATGTAGGGAACGAGAATCAGCCTCAGAGTAAACGGCCACCGTTCTGATGTCCATCCGCTTGCACGATTGGATGATGCGGATGGCTATTTCACCGCGATTAGCAATGAGAATTTTTTCAAACATCATTTTGCCTCATAGGGGAATATTGCCGTGTTTGCGATCGGGTTTTCCCATTTTCTTACCCTCCAGGAATTGCAGACTACGGATGATCCGGTGGCGGGTATCACGGGGGAAGATCACATCATCTATATAACCTCTTTGGGCAGACAGGAAAGGATTGGCAAAGGTTTTACGGTATTGTTCTGTCTTTTGTGCCAGAGTGCCCTCAGGATCAGAAGAGGACTTGATCTCTTTGCCGTAAATGATTTCAGATGCCCCCTTGGGACCCAATACAGCGATCTCTGCTGTGGGCCAGGCATAATTAATGTCGCAACGGATATGTTTGGAGTTCATTACCACATATGCCCCACCATAAGCCTTGCGCACTATTACCGTAATGCGCGGCACGGTGGCCTCGATAAAGGCATATAGAAGCTTGGCCCCATGGCGGATGATCCCCCCATGTTCTTGCTCGGGTCCAGGCATAAAACCTGGCACATCCACCAGGCAGATCAAAGGAATATTAAAAGCATCACA
>JBAZOX010000322.1:0-2752 GCA_041648535.1 Desulfobacteria bacterium
CCAAACAGGAGGAACAAATGAGCACGGGAAGAGACATACTTATAATTGAGGATGACAGGGATGTAGTTAACTCTCTCCGTATCATCCTCGAAAGCAATGATTTTACAGTGAGATACGCTTATAATGGAAAGGAAGGGTATGCGAAAATCAAGGAAAAGGCACCGGATATCATCATCCTGGACGTTATGATGAGCACAGATACAGAGGGATTTGATCTAGCATACAAACTCAGAGATGATCCTCAGTATAGGAATATCCCCATCATTTTAGAAACGGGCTTTACACAAAAGATGGCGGAAGATGGTCCTGAAAGGTTTCAGCATATACTTGGCGAAAGCTGGCCGGTCTCGTACTTTATGGAAAAACCGGTAGATCCTGAAAAATTGCTTTCAACAGTCCAGTCCATTATCAAGGGGAGTATATAAACCCAGTTAAAGGGTTCGGAAGGGTATTTTCTTCTACACCCCGTTAGTAGAAATATCATTTACTAATGGGGTGTTTTGTCTCAGCCCTGAAGGATGGGGCTTTCTAACGGGGTAAATGCTATCTAGTAGAGCGTTTCGTAATTAATATGTCATATCGACCGAAGGGAGATATCTTCTAATAATGCATATTCATTAAGATTTCTCGCTTTGCTCGAAATGACAGTATTGCATATGTATTTATGGAACGATGTACTAGGGAGAAAGAGGTTAATAAAAATCATTTTGTTTATTGGAGGGAAAAAAATTATGAGAAAAACTGTTGTCGTACTGGTTGTAATTTTGCTTACAGTTTTGACTTTGTTTTGTGCTCATCCTGTTAACGCTGAAGTACGAGGGGTGACAGATAAAGAAATAAAAATAGGCACAATTGCTCCTATAACTGGCCCTGCAGGGAGTCTTGGTACTCTCTGGGCTGAATCAATAAGGACCTATATCAAGCATATTAACGATAACGGTGGTGTCAATGGGAGACAGTTGAATTTAATTGTAGAAGACGACCGTTATGCGATTCCAGCTGCCATTGCTGCTTTTAAGAAGCTGGTTTACAAAGATAGAGTATTCACCATGATGGGACCTGGGTCTGCTAGTTGCCTTAATGTCTTGTGGAAACACATTGAGAAAGAGAAGCTGCCAACTATGTCCGGTGTAATGCCTGAGATTGCTTTTGTCCCTTCTAAGAGGTATATATTTGGTGGTATGGACACCTATGCAAATCAAACGAGGGTTCTCATCGATTATATAATTAGAGACTTTAAATTGAAAGAACCCAAGGTTGCCCTGGTTTATCCTGATACTGATAACGGAAAGATGGAGCTTGTAGCTGCAATAGAGAGACTTAAGAGATACAATATAACACCTGTAACAAAAGAGGTATTAGCCCCTGGCGCTATTGATGCCACAACTCAGGTGATGAGTATAAAAAGGTACCAAGCGAATATCATAGTCCATGCTGGAGGTATTACCTCAACAACTATTGTTCTGCTCAGGGATTTAAGAAAGATGGGATTAGAGATACCGGTTTTTGGTGCTTGGAGTACAATGCTTTCAGAGGAAATAAATGCTATTGGTAAAGCAGCAAATCAATTCTACTCTGTTCATGCTATATCTCCATGGTATGGTAAGGGTCCAGGTGTGGAAGAGATGAGAAAAATCACCCTGAAATATCACCCTGGGACGGAAAAACCCTACCGTGGTACTATATACACCTATGTTTGGGTTTGCAACACTATGCTAGTAGAAGGTTTAAAAAGGGCTGGCAGAAATCTCGATGAAGAAGCCCTGATAAATGCCCTTGAGGGTATTAAGAATTATAATACTGGTGGGCTCTGTGGTCATATCTCTTATAGTGCGGAAAGCCATAAAGGTGGAGACTCATCCCGGATATACAGGGCTGACCCCGCCAGCGGAAGATATGTCGCCATAACAGACTGGAGGAAGGCTGATTAGTAATTGAGGAATAGAATCAAAGGGGTCGAGGGTTCAAGTGTTTGTTTTTCACTTGAATCCTTAAACCCCGTTAGAATTTCACACGGGGCATTCTAACGGGGCTTAAATAGATAAAAATTTCTATTGACATATGCCCTATTTAACCTATTAATATATTAACCTGTAGCAGGTTTATCTTTTGCTATTTTTCAGTGTGAATTCATTAAATATTTAAAAAGGAGGCGGTCAATGAAAATGAACTTCAAATTGTTTCGTGCCCTTTGTTTAGCTCTGATCTGTTTCTTTACTTTTATGAGCGACGGATATGCTGATGACCAAAGAGGAGTGACCAGTGATACATTAAAGATTGGGGTAATAGGGGATCGAACGGGTCCTGCAACCAGTGTAAGTTTCCCTATAATGGACGGCATGAAAAACCTCTATAGATATGTCAATGAACATGGTGGAATCAACGGCAGGAAGGTAAACCTCATAATTGAGGATGATAGGTATTCAATCCCCATGGCCATAGCCGCTTTTAAAAAACTCCTTTACAGGGATAAGATATTGGCGTTGATGGGTCCTGGATCTTCAGCAGCAGCCATAACCCTCTTTCGGCACATCGAAAAGGAAAAGATCCCAACCTTTCCCATAGCGCTTAATGAGAAAGTCGTTTACCCTGTCAAAAGATATATCTTTTGTCCGGCTGAAACCTATCCCAATACAATGAGGTTGTTAATAGACTACATGATAGAGGATAGGAAACCTCACGACCCCAGAGTTGCCCTGGTTTACCCTGATAATGAGACAGGGAAACTTGACCTGGAATCTGCAATTGAGAG
>JBAZOX010000323.1:0-2733 GCA_041648535.1 Desulfobacteria bacterium
GCTGGCCTGGAGAATTGACCGCATTCATGTCATGAAACCTATCCAATTCGACTCGATCCGAAGGAACGAGGTCACCGGAAAAATCTCTGAGCGAAACATTAAAACCGCCATGAATGGTGGAGCCGTCGACCTTCATCAGTATGCGGCAGCGCAAAATGAACGCCAACAGCGGGCGGCACTTGTGCTTCGTGACGTGGAATATATTATTGAGGCCCATTTTGAGCTGACAGAAAAAGCCGGCGAGAGTGATAATCCCGGAAAACATTGCGACATATTCTCTCGCCGGGCGCGGGAAGGGCAATGCCATATGCGCCCATACTTTGGCTGCCGTGAATTCCCGGTAAACTTTGAATTGGTGGAAGGAGAGATCCCCAAATCAGCATTGAAGGATGAAAGGGATTTGGGGTGGATGCTTTGGGACATTGATTTCGCCAATGAAATGCAACCCATTTTTTTTCGGCCAACCATAAGAGATGGTGTAATAGATACCCGGCTATCAAAGGGGGGAGGTATTTGATCTTACAGGCACTGAACGAGTACTACCAAAAGTTGATGGATGATCCTGAATCCGGAGTAGCACTTCCAGGATATAGTCCTGCAAAAATAACGCATGCGGTTGTTCTAAATAATGAAGGCGAATTGATAGATATTTTGCCTCTTTCAGTCCAACAGGGAAAAAGGAGTATCCCTCAAAAAATGTTGGTGCCAGAGCAGGTAAAACGTACATCGGGTGTTTCAGCAAACATTCTTTGCGATAACGTTTCATATGTCTTGGGAATTGAGCGAAATAAAAATGGAGAACCAGAGGTAGCAACAGAGAAATTTGCAGACTTTCGAAGAAAAAATGAAATCTTTTTAAATAGCATTCCTGGCCAAGGGGCTCAAGTTATATTAAAATTTCTGCAGTGTTGGGTCCCGAATCTATCTCATCAGATTATTAGCAGAAACTTGGATGCACTTCTAAATGGTAACAATATTGTTTTCAAAATCGACGGGGTGCTAGGATACGTTCATGAGGATGCCACGGTAAAGGAAAAATGGGATGAGTCTGATGATAATCATACTGATAATACAATTGGTCAATGCCTAATTTTAGGTAAGAAGCTTCCCATCGCACGGATACATCCGGCTATCAAAGGTGTGGTCGGAGCACAAACCAGTGGAGCATCGATCGTATCGTTTAATGCCGATGCGTTTACTTCGTATGGTAAATCGCAAAGTTTTAATGCACCTGTCAGTATTAAAGCGGCATTTGCTTATGGCACCGCTTTGAATTACCTGATCACCAGCGATACCAACCGGGTTCGTCTAGCGGACACTACCATAGTGTTTTGGGCAGATAAAAAAGGCGGTAAAGCAGAGGAAACTGTTCTTGCCTGGTGCCTTAACCCGGTGGTTGCCGAGACGGGGGAAGAAAGTGAGCAGCGGCGCATTGACCCTGGGGCGGCACGGCAAGCTAAGGCCGTCCTGGAGCGCGTAAAATCTGGATTGCCGATAGGCGATGCCGGATTTGATCCTGATACCAGGTGTTACCTTCTAGGGCTTGTGCCCAACGCCGCCCGATTGTCAGTGCGTTTCTGGCAGGTCAGCAGTTTCGGGGACGTACTGGAGAAAATAGCGCGTCACTACACAGACATGGACATTGCCGGAATAGAAAGGCTCGGCGTAACAATTTCACCCTGGCGGACACTGAAGGCACTAGCAGTTCGGGAGGATGCGAAGAACATTCCGCCGCTGCTTGGAGGTCAACTGCTGAAGACAATCCTGTCAGGCCAGATGTATCCTCAATCCGTATACAATGCAGCAATCATCCGCTGCCGTACCGGTGGTGAGCACGGTGGTGTAAATACCATACGCGCAGCGGTCATCAAAGCGTTCTTAATAAGAAAGTATCGCATTCAAAAACAACCGGAAAGGGAGGCATTGATTACTGTGAGTTTGAATGAACACAATACCAATAATGCATATTTGCTGGGAAGACTGTTTTCTCTGCTGGAAAAGGTCCAGAAAGATGCCTTGGGAAACAATATCAATGCCACCATAAGGGACCGCTACTTCGGAGCGGCTTCCGCAACCCCAGGCTCGGTGTTTCCATTACTGTTGCGCTTATCCCGGCACCATCTATCTAAATCTGAATACGGTAACCTGTCAGAACGAAAAATTCAGGAAGTAATGAATGGACTGGATGCGTTCCCGCCACATTTAAACATGGAAGAACAGGGACTTTTTATACTTGGATATTACCATCAGAATCAAGCCAATTATGCTAAAAACGAAAAAAACTAGTGAAAGGAATGATGATAAATATATGAGTAATATGTTAAATAAGCGTTATGAATTCGTGTTGTTTTTTGAAGTGGAAAACGGCAATCCCAACGGTGACCCCGATGCTGGGAATATGCCGCGAATTGATCCAGAAACCAGTCACGGCATTGTTACAGACGTATGCCTTAAGCGTAAAGTACGGAACTATATTGAACTGGCGCAAGGAGGAAAAAGTCCCTTCGATATCTATGTCCGGGAAAAAGCTGTTTTGAACGATATTCACGAAGAAGCATATACGGAACTAAAAATCAAGCCGGAACCCAAAAAGCTCCCCAAAGATCCCGAACAGGCTAAACAGGTAACGAAGTATATGTGTGACCGGTTCTATGACATTCGGGCTTTTGGAGCGGTCATGGCAATGGAAGTGAATTGTGGCCAGGTGCGTGGCCCGGTCCAGTTCGGCTTTGC
>JBAZOX010000324.1:0-2709 GCA_041648535.1 Desulfobacteria bacterium
AAGACATCACGACAACAGACTATGGAGGCGTTTCAGTCAGGTAGAGAAACTTCCTACACCCCTGCGTAAGCAGATCGTTCAAATCCTCGATGCATTCCTTGAAAGAGAGAAGTTGAAGAAGGGGTAATAGGCTTAGCTCTTTTTCCGTTGAGGCTTTTCTTCGCCTGGTTTTATGTCTAATAAATCTGTCATGCCACCGCCGCCCAAGGCTCGGCTCGTTGCCTGTTGCTGATCGGTTAGAGAATAATCCTTATGCTTCTTAGGTGGATTCCATAGGGCATAAAATAGGAACAATGCTAATAGACCAGCCCCTAAGACAGGTAGAGGGTTAATGCCTAAAACTATCAAGATTATAACTACGAGGCCGGTAACCGCCAAAATAATCAATAGAAATATTTTTTTTATGACGGCCTCCTTTTTTTAATATAAGTTCCTATCATTCCCCCAACGGCTACAAAAAGCACTGAAACAATTCCAAGATAGAGAAAAGCTTTTGTGGTATTAAGGAAGTGTTCTCTAAACCCTCTAAGCTGTAATTTGAAAAGCCAATTAAAAATAAAGACCCATAGAAAATAAAGCACGTAACTTATCGCGCCATAAACCCAACCTTTGTAACTTTTTATAATTAGGGATACAGTGAGACCCAGAATAAATGGAGCAACTGAAGCTAAGAGTAAAAGTTCAAAAAACTTAAATGATTCACTCAGATTGCCAAATATCTTATGAAGCAAAATACTAAAAATCCAATAACCAAGACTTCCAAAAATAATTATCGGCCAATTCTTTTTCATCGTTTCCTACCTTCTTTGAGAACCTAATAACCTTGCTGCCAATAATATTTTTTCTCAGGCGGGCATTTTTTCTTTTTACATGCATCTACACAACTATTATATTCGTTATATGCCTTCTGCTTACATTCTGTATTCCATTGTCTTGCAGGTTCGGCATTTCGAGGATCATGTAAATAGTTTGCACTCCATGCGATATTACACCAGAGAATGTCATTAAATAAAACTAAATAACATTTTGTTTCACACAAATCGCCAGGTAGTGGCGGAGGCCAATTATTCGTTGTCGGACTAGTGATGATTGGGTTTTCAGCAAACAATCCAAGAGGGTCAATTCTATTCACCGGATTATTTCCTACATAGACATACGGATTCAGTTCTTGAGGAGTACTCAGAAGTGAAGGCAATAAATATGGTATCTCAGGACTGCCTCTTAAATGCAATGACGGGTCATACGTAGTGAATCGTCCGCTTTCAAAGTCCAAATCTCTGTTCCTATAATCATATAATTTTATATCAACATCCCAGATTCTACCCGTAAATGCATATTTGTCCTTAACCTTTTCTCCCTGTTTTTTAAAGCCTCCGAATGAATCATACGTATAGCTTTGAACGACTTTTTGCTTGATATCGGTCAGAGCGACAATGCTGCCTAATCCGTCTGCGTGATAATAGTATGTCTTTCCTTTCTGTTCAACCGCTAACGGCTCATCTATGCCGAGCCCATGAACATATTTAGTTGTCTCTACTTCTCCATCTGGCTTGGTTTCGTATTCAAGAATAATGTCCTCATTATCATAGACGTAGTTATAGGTCTTGGTTTCTTCTATTTTACCTTCTTCTATTTCCTCAACCTTTTTCCCTATCCTTCTTCCGAATGGATCATACTTGAATGTTATTACTTTGGTTTCCCCTTCTTCTTGTTTTACAACCTTGATTAACCGATTCTCGTAATCATAAGAATATATCCATGTCTTTGTTTTGTTATCGTCATCAATTTCCATCTTTCCTATCAGGTTTCCGTTGTTGTCATACTCATACTGGTGTTTCCTGTCGCTTATTAACTGATTACCAGCATTGTAAGAATAATAATCTTTTGCCCTTGGCCCTGTTAATCTGTTCCCTACTGCGTCATAAGTAAACGATTCCGCTTTATTCTCAAATTCTTTATCCTTGCCTTTCAGCTTAGTCGGCAGAGCCTGTGTTAAGCGGTATAATGCGTCATAGTTATATGTGGTCTTTTTGTCAATCTCTGTTTTACTTAGTCTGTTTCCAACTTTGTCATGTGTGTAAACAAAGCTGTTGATAATTGAGCCTTTTGAATCTTTATGAACAAATTCCGTTAATCTGCTGTTTTTATCATAAGCATAGGTCGTGTATGTGCCGTTGGGATTGGTTAGTTTTATCCTTCTTCCAAGAGAATCATACATGAAGCCGAAAACCTGAGATTGCCACGCTCCGCTCGCAATGACAATCTCTATTAGTCTATTATTCGCATCGTATTTGTAAGAGATAACTTTTCCCTCAGGTGTTATCATTTTAGTTCTGTTGCCCATTGCATCGTACTCGTATGTGATTATCCGCCCATTTGAGTCTGTAACAGCAAGAAGTCTTCCTTTTGCATCATAAACAAAGTTATAGGCTATGTATTGATTTCCTGCATAGGTGATGTTTCCTTTTGTGTCGTATCTGTATTCTTCTGTTGTCCCATCTGGATAGGTTTTTTTGATAAGTCTGTTTAACGTATCATACGCATAGTTGATTGCATCTCCTTTTGCATCGGTTTTAGATATTAGGTCACTGCTGTCCGATTAAAATAGCATTGCCTGTAATGGTTCATCCTGAAAGACTCGCAATCGTTCTGGTTTCAGGGTCAAGATATCAATCAGTGCCTTCCGGTCAAAGAGTGTTTCACGGATAA
>JBAZOX010000325.1:0-2680 GCA_041648535.1 Desulfobacteria bacterium
TATGGAAACGATATGGGATACTATACAAGAAGATTTATCTCCACTTAAAGAGACAGTTACAAAAATAATTAATGATTTGCAAACAAAAGATAAAAATGCCTAACAAATTACTACCTTTAGGCAAAAAGAGTCAAGCGAGGAAGGAAAGATGAAAAATTTGAGGGTTATAATTCTACTTGGGCTATTTTCACTAGGCATGGGAGGATTAGAAGTTTGCGCACAGGAGCATGGGCCGGCACAGAAGAGAATCATGATAGAGCGGGCAGAGAAGGTCACAGGGAAAAAGCTAGATCTCCTGAAACGCGTTGTCGAGAAGTACCAGAATTGCCGGGTTCTCTTTGAGGGCAATGAGTTGACAGGTTTAGTCATCAATGGCAAGACATACCTCGATTTCACTATCGTCATCCACGATACCAAGAAGACCATAGTTGTAGTCACAGCCGATGGTGTGGTCAGTTTTGATTACTGAATGGATTCATGCCGAGGCATCCTTAGAAACTAATTTATATATTTTTTCTTGTCTTTCCCTATTACTTTGCTATATTGAGTTTAAATCAATTCCCATCTACTTTTAAGCATCCCTGAAGATAAAACACCTCTTTTGGATTCACCATGATTGAAAAACGTATAAAATCTTTGCCAATATGGTTCTTTGAGAGCCTCTTGAAGCATGAAAACATTTCTCACTTTGTATCTGGCAGAATGGGTGGCTTCAGCAGCCCACCATACGACTCTCTTAATTTAGCATTTCATGTGGGAGATGATCCCAAGAAGATACACAAAAATAGACAGCTACTTGCTTCAACCCTTGATATTTCTTTAAACAACTTCACCTTTGCCAAACAAATTCATGACAGCAGTGTTAAAATCATTACGGAAGAACTAAGGGGAAGTGGTGGATTAGAGCAGCAAACAGCGATTGAGGCAACAGATGCTCTGGTAAGTAATCTTCCCAACATTTGTCTTATCGTTCTTGTAGCCGACTGTGTGCCTATCCTATTCTTTGACCCGAAAAAGAACGTTATAGGGGCTGCCCATGCCGGATGGAGAGGGACAGTACTAGGAGTAGTTCAAAACACAGTAAAAACATTTCTGGAAAGGTTCGGTTCTTCGCCAACAGATATCATCGTGGGGATCGGTCCTTCCATTGGCCCATGCTGTTACGAAGTGGGCTCCGAAGTTATTACTCAAGTTGAAGACGCATTTCATAACAAAAAGGGTTATATTGACAAGAAGCTCCTAGAAGATGGTAAAGGGTATCTCAACTTATGGGAGACAAACAAAACACTACTTGCAGAAATGGGCATACCAGAAAATAATATAGAATCAGCAGGACTATGTACACATTGCAATCACAATTCGTTCTTCTCGCACAGGTATCAAAAAAGGGGAACAGGGAGATTTGGAGCAGGGATCATGATCAAGAGGGTTTAGAAGACATTGATTATTATTGACTTATTCACCTTTATTTGTTAATTGCTAATTTCAAATTGAGCTTTGCACAACCTGCCGAGAGCTTTGAAGAAGTCCCCTGAGAGCTAATTCATGAGAGTAGAGAGGTAATTTTGGGCTAATTCTAATTATCCCAAAAGGAGATTAATAATGAAAAGATGTTTTTCGTGTATTGCCATCAGCTTTTATTTATTATGCCTTGGTTGTTCAACAACGGGAAGGGATACAATCACGCAAACTTCAACAATAGATGCCTTATTGGCGGGGCTATATGACGGCAACATGACATGCCGTCAGTTGTTAAAGCACGGTGATCTGGGGATTGGCACATTTGATCGTCTAGAAGGGGAAATGATTGTTATGAACGGCACTGTGTACCAAGTTAAAGCGGATGGTAAAGTCTACACACCGGCTATGGATATCAGCACTCCATTTGCTTCTGTATGTAAATTCAGTGCAGACAAGACAATTGCCTTAAAAAAAGGAATGGATTTCAAGGCATTGGAAGAACTGATCAACAAATCTGCTCCAAACCAAAACATATTCTGTGCAATAAGAATCGTAGGAAACTTCGCGCAAATGAAAACCCGAAGCGTTCCTGCTCAAAAAATGCCCTATCCGCCATTAACAGAAGTAACCAAGAATCAACCTGAATTTCATATGGAAAATGTTTCAGGTACTATTGTCGGGTTCAGATGTCCGCCTTATGTAAAAAGTATCAATGTCCCCGGATATCACTTGCATTTTATCACCAGTGATTACACGCGGGGCGGTCATATTCTCAGCTTTGAAATCACTGATGGCAAATGCGATATAGACCTTTGCAACCAGCTTTTTCTAATCCTTCCAATGGACAAAGAAGTATTCGGAGGCATTGACCTGTCCAAGGACAGAAGTAAAGAATTGGAACAAGTCGAAAAATGAGATAACAATGCGTTCAAGACGGGCGTGAAAAAGCTGGCGCATTTCCACGCTCCTCAATTAGTTCGTCCTAAAAAATGAAAAGGGAATTTTTCAGGGTAAACCAATTACATTTTATTCTTTTAAAAACGAAAGGAGATCAACATGAAGACAGTAAAATTATTGTTAATATTTTTCTTCTTCTCTATGCTTCTCAGCCAGGTTGTCTTATCAAAACAGGGGTTTGCTTCCGAAGACAGCCTGGGCGAGAACCTGGTGCGGCAGTTATGGGCAGACATGAAGAAACCAGATATGGATGCCATCGAAA
>JBAZOX010000326.1:0-2673 GCA_041648535.1 Desulfobacteria bacterium
GAAATTAAGAGAAAAAAAAGGAAAAAAAAGGTCATCCGTTTCAATTAGAATTACCTCCCTTTGAAAAGTTTATCGTAACTACTCAGGTAGATAGGCTGTAAACCTACAGGCTGTAGGCTGTAGGTTATTAGACTATAGGCTATTAAGCTGTATTTCTTCAGACTGTGCGGTTACTAACAGTCTACAGCCTAAACACCTACAGGCTATGTCCAACGACTAACAGCCTTCAGCCTACAGTCTAAACAACCTGAGTAGTAACAGTTCATCAATCATAGACTATAAGTACTCTTCCATTTTTCAAATAGCTTGTGTATTTATCTGATCCTTGAACAATATTCGCATCTCGATTATTAATCACCACATCTGTCCTTTTCTGGCCTGTAGCCTGAATTCCTTTGATAACAAAGGGATTTTCAGTAACCCGCTGGTTTTTTTTAGCTGCATCTACGTCTTTGGCATACCCTACTACCCCCATCTTTACAGCGTCTTTCTGTGCCAGATTTACAGCACTGTACACAACTTCCCCTTTTTGGTCTATAATCTTTGGAATTAGAGCAGGACGTATTTGAAGCTTTCTGGCATCAATTACCAATCCTGAATAGTTGAGCTTAGTCAGATCTATATCTTCCGAAACTTCTTCCTTCCTATCCTCCTTTTTAGACTCCTTTACTTTTGCTTCTAACACAGATTCAGGAGGTGGTGGCGGCGGTACAGGCTTTGTTTGTGGAGTTTCAAGAGATGGTGGTTTAGGTGGTTCTTGTATTTTTGCTTCCAACAGTGGTTTGGGAGGCATTGGGGGCGTTGGAGGCTTTGCTTGTGGAATTTCAACAGACGGGGGTTTAATGGCAGGGGGGACTTCCTTTCTTGGGATTACCGCAGGGATGAGAGCTTTTTTTTGATCTCCAGTCTCTTCCAACATCAACTTTAATAAGTCCCCTCTCAGATCCATTTCTACAGTAACTTCTACTGCACCATCACTCATATACCTGGTATTTATAACCCTTGACAGTTTTACTACACCGCTTACCTTAGTTACCACAATGTCACTGGTCGTCATAAAATTCTGTACTGTTGTCTGTGCATCCACTGTAACCCCTTTAACTGTTTCCAGTAAGTTACGGCGGGCATCTAAAATCGCTGCGCGTTTAGCCATTAATCGGGCCTGAGCCGGATTATTTACAGAAGAAGGAGGGGCACCGCTTCCGGTAGCAGTTATAAGGCCTATGCTCCAGTTGATTGTCCCACTGGGAAGTCTCTCTATCAAATCATTGCCATTAGCGGCAAAAAGGAGACATGGGGAAAGTGAGAGCAGCAGCATAACAAACAAAGAAAAGGATTTCATATAAAATTTTAAAGTTATCATCTTTAACCTCCATTGGCGAATTTATGGTCAACGAAAAAAAGTTGTAATTTTACTATTCTTCACTTCTGATTTCCTTAAGAGAAATATTATCCTTCCAGAGGTAAAACAACCCTAATAAGGTTACAGGAACGTATTGGCTTGCATGATAAACCAATGAGAAGCCCAGAGCATCACTCTCTTTGATACCCCAAAAGGCCAGTCCAGTTACACAGAAAAATTGGTACGTACCAATAAAGCCAGGGGAAGAAGGGATCATTACACCAAAGGTCAGGATTACAGTGAGAAGGAAAGGAGCATAAAGTGGGAGATTAAAATTAAAAGACATGAAAACCAGTAGCGTTAAAACAGCATATGTTGTCCATATGGAAAAGGAATAAAACAGGATTAATGCTATCTGCTTTTTGCCCTTTAAAATATCGAAACCGGCTATAAAAGACATTAAGATTTCATCAGTTTTATGGGACAGACGTTTAGAAATAGGTGATAGTATACAATTCAAAAACTTTAGCATATTTTCTTTATATCTCTTCAACAGGACAAGAAAGACAATAATCAATATATAGAATACAAATGCCGAAATCCCTGCCTTTTTTAGCCAATCGGGTACGGAAAAGAATATCAGTATCCCCAATAGAAATGCTAACAGGGTAAAACCATCAAATATCCTTTCAACAAGAATAGTTGCAAAAGATAAACTCTTGCTCAAATTCTCTTTCCTGCCAATAGCATATGCCCTGACAAATTCCCCTATCCTGGCAGGCAATATATTGTTAGCCATAAAACCTATCATCACTGCGGAAAACAGACTGTGATTTTTAATCCTTTTTATCGGCTCCAATATATAACGCCACCTGACAGCCCTAAGCCACATAGTCAAGAGTAACAAAAGAATAGCCGGAATCAAATAGATATAATTCGCACTTTGTAATGAAATCACCAGCTTTCCATAGCTCACATTGCGAAGGGCAAAATAGAGAAAAACAAGGCTTATTGCTATACCCACAAAGAATTTTGTTTTCATTAATAACTAATTCCATTCTTAATTTCAAACTTTACTTAAAAAGGTCATGATCAATCGAATGATTGATCTCCCATATCTTTACTTGCTTTAAAAATGATGCATACGATGCCCCGATTGCGGTAATAAATCCAAGAATGCCGTCCAGAAAGCCTGCTTTAACAATGTATGTTTCAACAAACTTCCAGACTGGCTTTGCCACTATCTTAAACAATGAGGTCGTTGCTTTTTTATCCGGTCCAAGCCGTGGCTGAGCAGATATGCTTGAATATAAATCCTGCCTTAACACATA
>JBAZOX010000327.1:0-2669 GCA_041648535.1 Desulfobacteria bacterium
ACATTATATCGCACATGTTATGGTTGTATGCAAGTGTTATTTTCGGGGCAACTAAAAAACCTTGACTTCTATTCTTTGGCAGATTAAAATAAAAACATATATTTTATCATCAACAAACCTCTCTCTCTGATTTGATTTACTCCTCGTTGACAGATACAGTACCTAGAAGATTCCTGCTTTCGACAATACCATGTCCAGTGTTGATAACCTCATAACTGCCTCACCTTAGGGGGTGAGTATTGATTAGAGAAGACACCTTACCTAATCTCTTTCAAAGCAGGGTTAAAAAGTATGGAGACCGTGTTGCCCTGAGAGACAAGGATTTCGGTATCTGGCACGAGATATCGTGGAACGAGTATAATCAACACATCAAGAACTTCTGCCTTGGTCTTATCAGCCTTGGTTTAGAAAGGGATGATAAGGTTTCTATAATCGGCGAGAACTGTCCCGAGTGGCTATATTCTGACATAGCAATTCAGACGGCAGGAGCAATATCCGTTGGTGTCTATCCTACCAACCCTCCCCATCAGGTAAGGTATATCCTTGACCATTCTGAATCAAAATTTGTGGTAGCAGAAGACCAGGAACAGTTAGACAAGGTTCTGGAGATAAAGGATGAACTTCCCCTTTTGAAGAAGGCCATAGTTATTGACATGAAAGGGCTTAGGAAATACACAGATCCTATAATCATGAGCTTTGAAGATGTTGAGGAACTTGGCAACGAGTTGGACAAAAACCAACCTGATCTCTACCAACGTCTATTGGACGAAACAAAACCAGAGGATGTGGCATTGATGGTTTATACCTCTGGCACCACCGGTCCGCCTAAAGGGGCCATGCTAACCCATGAGAACATCCTAAATATGATCAAGTCTTTTATGCCTATCTGTCCTATGTATGAGACCGATGAGGTGGTCTCTTATCTCCCCCTCTGTCATATTGCCGAGCGGGTGTTCTCAGTGTTTATCCCCTTATATACAGGATGTACAGTCAATTTTGCTGAAAGCCTGGATACAGTCCAGGAGGCTTTGAAAGAGATATACCCTACAGTATTTCTGGGGGTCCCAAGGATATGGGAAAAGATGCACTCAGGTGTTGTAATAAAGATGCAGGATGCAACCTATCTAAAGAGGCTCTTATACAAACTGTGCATACCCATTGGATATAGAGTAGTAGAATTAAGGATGGCCAAGAAGAGAGTAAATCTTATGTGGAAGGTTCTTTATCTACTCGCCTATCTCTTTATGTACAGGGCGCTCAAGTTTGAACTTGGACTTTTGATGACCAGGTTTGCATTAAGTGGTGCTGCTCCCATTTCTCCTGAGATACTGAAATACTTCCATGCTATAGGGACAAAGGTAATCGAGGCCTATGGGATGACCGAAGGGACAGGAATCGCTACCATCCATCGCTACGATGACATAAAACTTGGAACTGTTGGTAAACCCCTCCCAACTGTTGAGCTAAAGATTGCCGGCGATGGAGAGATACTGGAAAAGAGCAATTTTGTCTTTGCTGGGTATTATAGAGACCCCGAAGCAACCGAGAAGATAAAAGGAGATGGCTGGCTTCATACCGGAGACGTAGGGTTCGTAGATGAAGATGGACATCTACGAATAAGTGACAGAAAAAAGGCTATAATCATAACCTCCGGTGGTAAGAACATAGCACCCTCGGAGATGGAAAACAGGCTTAAGTGCAGTCCGTATATCAATGAGGCCATTGTAATCGGAGATGGCAGGAAATACCTAGCTGCCCTGATTCAGATCGAATATGAGAATGTAGCCAAGTGGGCACAGGATAATAAGGTTGCTTATACAACGTTCAAGAGCCTAACCCAGAGCCCGGAGGTTTACGATTTGATCTTTAAAGAGATACAGAAAGCCAATAAGGAATTTGCCTCTGTTGAGACCATAAAGAAGTTTACATTGCTGGACAAAGAACTGGACCATGATGACGATGAATTGACCGCAACCCTTAAGGTAAGGAGAAAGGCAGTAGATGAGAAGTTCGGAGACGTAATCGAGGCTATGTATCGAGGGAAGTAAATAATATGACTATAGAAAAGGTCCAACTTTTAATACAGATAATCGTCAGTGGGCTAGCCCTGGGCAGTATATATGCACTCATTGCCCTGGGGTTTGTCATAATCTACAAGGCTACTGATGTATTCAATTTCGCCCAGGGAGAGTTGATGATGGTAGGGGCTTATTTGTGTTTTACTTTTTCTACCCAGCTCCAACTTCCATTCCTCTATTCTTTTCTATTAACCCTGGTCTTTTCTGCCATTCTAACAATAATAATAGAGGTCATTATCATCCGACCCATGGTGGGAGAGCCCATGTTCTCAGCGGTTATGGTCACGCTTGGTCTTGCCTTTATCCTCCAAGGTATAGTGGGGCTGATCTGGGGGTATGATGAACACAAATTAATAAACCCATTCCCTGATCAACCTGTGTCCATAGGGGGCGTTGTAATATCATATGCCCACCTCTGGACATTAATTACTACTGCTATCTTGATGATAATCTTCTTTATCTTCGGTTCCTCGCTGTTTCATGTGGGTAGCCTGAATTCAAGTTTACCGCCAATGAGGTAGATCATGGTGATCAGGTTTTTGATGGTACGGTATCCTCTGGCCTTGGCTTTAGCTGCTTGGATGAGACTGT
>JBAZOX010000328.1:0-2630 GCA_041648535.1 Desulfobacteria bacterium
GTGCTTTCAGGAGTTTTCCTCTGCGCCACAGGAGGAGAGGCATTATATGCTGATATGGGACATTTAGGACGAAAACCTATTGTACGGGCTTGGTATTTTGTATTTCCTGCACTTCTTTTAACCTACTTTGGACAGGGAGCTTACATTATCAAGCATCCTGATACAAAGAATGTCCTTTTTGAAATGATTTTTCATCAATCACCAATGCTTTATATCCCGTTTCTTATTTTGAGTATAACAGCTACTATTATAGCCTCACAGGCAATGATTAGCGGAATGTTCTCAATGGTTTATCAGGGAATAACAACACATGTGATGCCCCTGTTCAAGGTTGACTATACATCTACTGAGATGAGGTCACAGATATACGTTGGTTTTGTTAACTGGTTTCTGCTTGTTGCTGTTTTATTTATTATGTTCGAATTTAAGGAGTCTCATCGTCTTGCGAATGCCTATGGTATTGCAGTTACAGGAACAATGACCCTTACAGGAATAATGATGACATGGATTTTTTATTTGAAGGATAAGATATTCAAGTCCGCTATCTCTTTGTTTGTAACTATTATTAGTGTAGTATTTCTTTTTTCAAATGCCTATAAGATTCCGCATGGTGGATACTGGTCACTTATTATTGCGTTCATCCCATTAAGTATAATTGTGACCTATACTTCAGGGCAGAAGAATCTTTATAAGGCACTTAAGCCGATGGATTTGAACATTTTCCTTGAGAAATATAATCAGGCATATAAAACAATGAGCAAGATTAAAGGCAGCGCCCTCTTTTTTGCAAGGGATGCAAAGAGTATTCCGCCCTATATTGTTAATACGATGTTTACCAACGACATAATGTACGAAGATAATGTATTTGTTTCAATAATCAGGCGGGATGACCCTTTTGGAGTTATAGGGTATTTCAAAGAAAATCTTGCAGACGGCTTAAGGGTGTTTGAGATACAGATGGGGTATATGGAGATTATTGATGTAGAGGAGATATTGAAAGAGGCAGGAATAGACGAAAAGGCAATCTTTTATGGTCTTGAAGATATAGCAACACGAAACTTTATCTGGAAGATATTTTCGATGATTAAAGGCGTAACGCCTTCATTTGTGCAGTTCTATAAACTGCCTTCGCACAAACTGCATGGTGTTATTACTCGTGTTGAAATGTGAGAGAATTGCCCGTATAACGTATCCGTTGCAAAAGAAGCCCGAAGGGTTTGGGCGTCAGCCGTTTGTGCTGTTGTTAGGCGACGTGCCCCTTCTCTTATTCCCTGCCTTTAACAGCTGATTGATATCTGGCAAGCAATTCAGGGTTGTCAATCGAACCATGATGGTGGACTTGTTGCCACCGTCCATCAATCAACTTGTAAATTCGACTTGTCCGAATTGCTAGTTTAACGACCGTTTTGCCTACATGAAACTCGCCCCTTTCTCTGCCCACGGCGTAAAACATTTCATTTGTCTCATGGATAGTATAATCATAGAACTCGACATATACTTGGGCAGACCAGCTGAAGATACGTTCATAAACAGCTTTGATTTCCGACCATCCCCGCTTAATCCCTCCCGCAGGGTTGTCCATAGCTATTTCATCGGATTGAGCCCAGTTTTGCGACATCTTTTCCAGATTTTGGCTGTTAAAGGCATCGTAGAATTCACTCAAGGCTTGAAGAGGGGCCGATAATTCCTTTTTATCTTCTCGACCTGTGATAGGTGTCTGTTCTGGTATCATTCCTAAACTCAATTCCTTTTCCCTCATCTAATTCTTTCAAACCAGCATCAACCTGTAGCCTAAAATAAAGCTCAGCCATAATGTCATCAACCGTTACTTCATCGGGAAGGGATTCAATCATATGAATTAATTGCTGTTTGATAGCTGCCATTTAAACCACCTCCTCAATATCAAATATACCATTTACCCTGTTTCTCTAACAAGCGGGCAAATTTTTGTTTAACGTTTCTGTTGCAAAAGAAGTCCCGATGCTTCGGGATTTGGACGTTGGTCTTTTGCAACGTGTTAGCTGTTCGTTGCAGGCGATTTCTTATAAACATCCTTTTTCAGACCATTTAGACAGACATGACGTATTGCTCAATGGAGTCGACTTTTTTGATAAGCTCTTTAGCAGTTTTGCGTGTTTTAATGTCTTTCTTTAATTCCTCTAATTGATATTCAATATCCAATTTAACCTTTTCTTCCAGATATGAACGCTTAAATTTATCGTTGGCAAGTTGCTTTTGTAAATATTTTTTTGCGATATTCATTTTTCACCTCTCAAAATTTTTCTGATTGATTTTGCCCTGCCAATTTCGCTTTTAGGAGTTCTTTGCTCTTTTTTTACAAAGCCATGCGTAAAAATAATCTGTTTCTCTGCTTCTCCGGTTTTTTTATTCGAGCTCCTTAGAAGTCATAGGAGGTGTACAAACCTTGCAATGGATGTAGCCAGCCTTAATTGCATCTTCAGGTCTCTTAAATTTTATAAGATTTGCTGGATTTATTTTCTGTGCCCATTCACAATCTGGATAGTGGTATTTATTCGATTTTTTTGATGCCCAGAATTCAGCACTAATAGCAAAAGGAACAAATAATAGAAAAAAAAGTGTAACTACTAATAATTTTTTCATGGTTTGCC
>JBAZOX010000329.1:0-2618 GCA_041648535.1 Desulfobacteria bacterium
CCTGAACAGAATATATTTGAAGCGGTAATCGGTGCAGTTAAAGACGATGTCACCCATGGGGAGATTGTTACAGAACTGAGAGATGTCTACGGGTTTGGCAGGCCATTATTGATATAACCTAACGGAAGGAAAAAGTTATGAAAAAGATAAGGATATTGATGGCAAAGATAGGCTTTGATGGCCATGACAGGGGGGCGAAGCTAGTGACGTCAGCTATGAGAGATGCCGGTATGGAAGTTATCTATACCGGTCCATGGCAAGCAGTTGAGGAAGTCGCAGAAACCGCCTTACAGGAAGACGTCGATGTAATAGGGATCAGTTCACTGGGGTATGATCATGTACTCATCCCTAAATTAATGGGGCTCCTTAAGAAAAAGAACTTGAACGATATCCTCGTAATTGTTGGAGGGGTAATACCCCCGGATGAAATACCTGGACTGAAGAGTACCGGGGTAGCGGAGGTGTTCCCTCCCGGTACAAAGCTAAATCGTATTGTAGAATATGTCAGGGATATGATAACGATATGACGAGGTTATTGGAAGACAAGTAAATGATGCTATACAGAAAAGATAGAAAATGGTAAGATATTAAAAAAATGTTTCGAAGATTACCAAAAGAGTTTTCTGTCAGGGTAACAGCCCATATAAAGGTGTAGCCAGTTGGGGTTAAAGTTAATCAATCTGAGTAAGACTTTTGTTAATACTACCGACAGGGTGAATGTGGAAGCCCTGAAGAATATCAATCTTCTGGTGAATGACGGCGAGTTTGTATCGGTTGTGGGTCCCAGTGGTTGCGGCAAGACTACTATGCTTCGTATTATTGCTGGTTTTGAAAAGGCATCCTTTGGAAAGGCACTTTTAAACGGTGAAGAGATCGAAACCCCCGGTCCTGAGGTAGGAATAGTCTTTCAAGAGTATGCCTTATTCCCCTGGCGTACGGTTATTGAGAATGTAGAGTTCGGTTTGGAATTGAAAAACACTTCCCGAAAGGAGAGAAGAGAAAAGGCATTTGAATATATTGAGATGGTCGGATTGAAGAGTTTTGAAAACAAATACCCTAAGGAACTGTCCGGCGGAATGAAACAGAGGGTGGCCATCGCCAGGACGTTGATCAATGAACCTAAGGTAGTATTGATGGACGAGCCCTTCGGTTCGGTAGACGCCCAGACCAGAAATTCTCTCCAGGAATTCCTGATAGATATATGGAGGGTGAGAGGGGATACTATAATATTTGTAACCCATAATGTGGATGAAGCGGTATTCTTATCTCAAAGGGTAGTCTGTCTTTCTTCCAGGCCTGGAGAGGTGTTGTTGGAGGTCAGTGTAAATTTGGAGTTTCCCAGGGACAGAACGAGCATGGATTTTGTGAAAATTAGAAGAGAGATATTAGAACACCTGATGTCAAATAAGAGCAACTGAGCTACTTGAAACATAGGGTGATAAATATGAAGAACATACTCTTTGTATGCACAGCCAATATATGCCGAAGCCCCTTTGCGGAAAGGGCATTAAAGAAGCTTCTTATGGAAAAAAAAGTGGCGGGTATCAAGGTACACTCAGCAGGGGTCAGTGCTGCCCCCGGGCTTCCTTCTCCCCCAGACGCGATTCGAATCGCTTGTGAGCTCGGTGTGGACATAACTGAACACCTCTCGAGACCTCTTTCTCCCCCGATGGTTGAAGAAGCGGACATTATACTTGTAATGAGCCTTTTTCATAGAGAGGTAATTCTAGAAATGAGTCCGGAATCAGGAAATAAGCTTAAACTTCTAGGGAGTTTTAGTAAGTTCTATGGAGGAGGAGAAGAGACAGAGATACCGGACCCGTACGGACTTACTTCATTTCACTACAGGTCTTCCTTTAACATTATAAGGGATTGTATATATAATCTTTATAAGGAACTAATCTCTGACTAGAAGGTATTAAACCTTACATATCAGCTTACTGATAGCCGCATCTAGCCCCTCCATGGTAAGCTCAAACATGGGGAATATTTTGCCAATCATCTTGATTGTAGGATGGTTCCACTGGGAAAGCTCTTCTGGGTTTAACCAGACTATGTGTGTGAAATGATCGGAGATGCGCTGAAACCAGGCTATGCCTGGCAAATCATTCCTTTCATAATAGTATATTGCCCCATATTTCATTGCCAATTCCTCACGGGCCATGCAGGCATCTCCAACGATAATCACCTTATAGCCGGATTCCAGGGTGTGGAGCAACTGGGTTGTGCTTGTGGGCTCCTTCCTTTCTATATCCCTATACAGGTTGTCATATATACAGTTGTGGAAGTAAAAGTGCTGGAAATCTTTGAAATGGGTGGCTGAATGAGCAGCGCTGAAGAGTCTGCTGCAAAGCTTTGCATAGGGACTCATAGAGCCACCCACATCCATTAGCAAAAGCAGTTTTACTGCGTTCTTTCTCTGCCTTTTCCATATCAGTTCTATCTCCCCTGCGTTTTTGCAGGTACGATCTATAGTGACATCTATATCCAATTCATCCTCTGGCCCTATTCTGCTTAATCTCCTCAATCTCTTCAAGGCTATCTGAAAGTGTCTAACATCCAGGACCACATCATTCCTGTAATTGCGGAATTTTCTCTCCTTTGCCACCTGGATAGCA
>JBAZOX010000330.1:0-2567 GCA_041648535.1 Desulfobacteria bacterium
TCTCCGCTGCAAAAGAGCTCTTCAGGAAATACTGTGACTACCAGGAAGGTTTGGGGAATAGCAATAATTTTAATAAATGGCCTGCTATTGAAAAAGAGATGATTGCTATGCAAGGTAGAACCTATACCGGAGATTTAAACTATTACGAACAAAAACGCTCTAAAGGATATAAAGATAAGATTGACTGGCTTCCTGATTTTGATGAGCTAGAATGGTTTGATGAAGCTATAGAAACTGAGACAAGAGGTCTAAGGGATACTCACGATGGTATTATGGCTCATTTTACATTGTTTCAAGACAAGCACTACTGGAAGGAAGGTATCATTAAAGAAGAAACAAAGTGGTTTCGATTTCAAAGGGCTGTAAAACAGCATGAGAAATTTGCTATAAAAAAATTATCGCCGGTGTTCGCTGAAATGGGTTATAACCTTGCTGAAGTATAAGAACCCCATGGCCATTAATTCTTGCTCTGGTATCGGGATCAGGCACTCAGCGGGGAATATTTGAAAGAACCGTAAAAAAACGCCCTGAGGATGTCTACTAAGCATTCTCAGGGCGTTTTGCTTTTTAGGTAGTGGTATTTATTTACGCCTTTCCAGCTTCGCTCTTGTAGTAAGCCATTAGTATCCTGGCTACTTCCGGACGGGAAAACTCACGCGGCAAATCTTCACCGGCGGCTAACATGTCACGAACTTTTGTACCGGAAAGCATTATGTAATCGTCCTTGCCGTGGGGGCAGTCACGCATCATGACTACCTTATCGCACTTCTTGCACCATACAGTGTGATCACCCCTGAAAATCTTAATGTCCATGGCTCCCTTAGGAACATCATCGAAGATAGTCTGTGCATCAAAACCACCATAATAGTCACCCACTCCGGCATGGTCACGGCCAACGATCAGGACAGTAGCACCCATATTCTGACGGAATATGGCATGCAATACAGCTTCACGAGGACCTGCATATAACATATCAAAACCATAACCCGCTATTTCAACTGAATTGGGTTCAAAGTAGAGCTCTACCATTTTACGTATAGATGCATCGCGAACATCGGCGGGGATATCACCTGCCTTCAATTTGCCCAACAGCATATGAATAACAGCACCATCTGCATTGTACTCTTTCATAGCCATCTTAACCAGCTCTTCATGGGCCAGGTGCATTGGGTTACGGGTCTGGAAGGCAACTACCTCTTTCCAGCCCCTTTTTGCAATTACGTCCCGAAGCTGGGTAGCGGTACGAAAGGTTTCGGGGAACTCTTTTTCAAAATAGGAATAGCTTAATACCTGGATAGGACCAGAGACCGCGATGTTACCCACTGTGTTGAAGGCATCAACCCCTGGATGCTTCATATCCGTGGTGCGGAAAACCTTCTCTGTCATTAATTTCATCTTATCTGCACTTATCTCTTCGATTGCTTCAACCTCCTGGATCGCCAACACCGGGTTCCCTTCAACATTGGGGTCGCGAAGTGCAATGCGTTTGGCGCCTTTAATGGCAGAGGCATCCTTGAGTACGTTCAAAACAGGCGTGGGCCAAAATAAGCCAGAAGTTGTTTGCATTTTCTCAGCCACACTTACAGCATCGGCTACGTTCATGTACCCTTTAAGTGGGTTGAAGTAACCAGAACCTAACATGACAGCATTTCCCGCTGCCGCGGAAGATATTACCACGGAGGGCAGGCCTTCGGCCTCTTTAATTAGTGCTTTTCGTTTTGCATCATCAGCCACATACAACGGATTGAGTTTATCAGATCCAAACGGTTTAATCATTTTACTTCTCTCCTTCTTTTTTGTCCTTGTTACCGACCCCAGGTAACAAGGACATTCTATGAGTGAATTACTTTACCAGCACTTTCTTATAACATTGGTTTCTTAGGGTGTCAAGATATTATTGTTTCCACCTCTCTCTTTTTACCCTATCTTCTATATGTTGAACCATATCCCTGGTAGGGGTACTCTGTCCAAAGAATCCTGTTATTCCCAATTCCAGAAGTTTAGGTCTATCTTCCTCTATGATCCTGCCGCCGGCCATTACGCATATATCGCTGCATCCTTTCTCTTTAAGCAATTCTATAACCCTTGGGAAAAATATCATATACAGATGATCATTTAAGTAACTCAGGGCAATAACATCGGCATCTTCTTCCATCGCTGTATTAACTATGTATTCAGGTGTATTGAACTTTCCCAGATAAACCACTTCCATACCTGCTTCTTTAAGCACATGGCTCAAATATATAATCCCTCTATCGTGGCAGTCCAATCCAGGCATAGCCACTACTACTTTTATCTTTCTGTTAGAACCTTTCATCGCATAATTACTCCTCTTTTAGTAGATAGTATCTGGTTGATAAACTTGATGGCTTCGCAAAAAGTCCATCTGCGGCGTTGCACTGCATCCTTCGTCGTTGCAGCGTACCCCTAAGTACGCCTCACTCCTCAGGATTTGCGCGCCTTGCATCTGGAGCTTTTTACTTTGCCATCCCAGTTTTGACTTTTTATGAGTCCATCAAACCTGAACCCTCGAATCCTTGAATCCTCGCCCCCTTTTTAACATTAAA
>JBAZOX010000331.1:0-2546 GCA_041648535.1 Desulfobacteria bacterium
GGCTTTAGCTTACTGCCTTTATCTTATTGAGTCAAATAATCTAGCAAAGATAACCAATTATGGAGAGCACCTCGAAAAACACCCTCCAACCTACGTTGCTGAAATCTTAGAAAACTCATCCTGGAGCTGCTGTCACGGAATAGAAAGGTGGAGAGACAATTGCGGCTGTAACACAGGGTTAAACAAAAAATGGACACAGGCGTGGAGGAAGCCTCTAAGAGTGGCTATGGATGGGTTGAGAGATAGACTCGTACCGCTTTATAAAGAAGAGGCATCAAGGTATTTCAGTGACCCGTGGAAAGCAAGAGACGATTACATTGGGGTTATACTGGACAGATCACGGAAGAACACAGAAGGGTTTATTAAAAAACATTCTGTTAAAGCCCTTTCAACCGAAGAAAAGATAAGAGTCTTAAAGCTTCTGGAGATGCAGAGAAATGCCATGCTCATGTTTACGAGTTGCGGCTGGTTTTTCGACGAGATATCCGGAATCGAGACTATCCAGATCATGCAATATGCAGCCAGGGCTATCCAGCTTACAGAGGAACTATTTGACGTATCCCTTGAAGAAGATTACATTTCAACCCTTGAAAAGGCTCCTACTAATATACCGAAACTGACAAATGGCAGAAGTATCTATGAAACCCTTGTCAAACCTGCAATGCTTGACCTCATGAGGGTTAGTGCCCATTATGCCATATCCTCCATCTTCGATGGACATTCTGAAAGCACTGCCATATACTGTTATACCGTCACTAGAGAGACATACAACCTGAGTGAGGCAGGGAGGTTAAGACTTGCTGCAGGAAGGGTCAAGGTAGTGTCGGACATAACATGGGATCAAGAACATGTATGCTTTGCCGTGATCCACCTGGGAGAGCATAATATCATCGGAGGGATTAGGATTAATGTGAACGATGAAGCCTTCTCAATGATGTACAGGGAATTAACAGAGGTTTTTGACAGAGGAGATATCTCAAAGGTCATAAGGGCTATGGATAAATACTTTGGCGCGAATAACTATTCTCTCTGGCATCTCTTTAAGGATGAACAGAGAAAGGTCTTAAATCACATCCTTCGTTCAACACTAGATGAGGCAGAGGCTTCGTTCCGTCAGATATACGAGGATAATTACGGTACCATGAACTTCTTACATGAAGTCTCTTACCCCCTTCCAAGCCCACTTCTTGCAGCCACTGAGGTTATCCTGAATACTGACATAAGGAAAGTTCTTGAAGAAGAAAAACCGGATTTAGATAAACTGAAACAACTGATAAGCGCGGTAAAGAGATGGACTGTGAATATTGACAAAACGACCTTGAGTTTTGCTGCAAACTCTATGATCAATACCCTCAGCGAAAAGTTAAACTTGAATAGTAATGATCTGTCAATAATTGAAACCCTTGAGCATACTATAAGGCTGTTGAGGTTATTAGCACTGGAGTTAGACCTGTCTAATTCCCAGAATATCTACTTTTGCATAGGGCAGACGATCCTTCCTGATAAGGTGAAAGAGAGAGAAGAAAGTAAAGATGAAAAGGCAGGAGAGTGGCTGGATGCTTTTTATAAATTGGGGCATCAACTACATGTGAAGGTCTTGTGATAAGAAGTCAGGAGTCAGAATGGAAATGAATAAGGAGGAAGAATGAAGAGAAGAGGAAGCGGTATACTTCTCCATATATCATCCCTGCCTTCATCATTCGGCATTGGAGATTTGGGGCCATGGGCTTACCGTTTTGCGGATTTTCTTGCTGAAACCAAACAGGGTTTCTGGCAAATCCTTCCCTTAAACCCTGCCGAACCGGCTTATGCCAACTCCCCATACCACTCTATATCTGTCTTTGCCAGCAATCCACTGCTAATAAGCCCAGAGCTTCTGGTCCGCGATGGCTTCCTTACCAAAGAAGATATTGAGCCATCACCCAATTTCCCTGATGAACGGGTAAATTATGAAGAGGTTGTTGCTTACAAAAAAAGGCTCTTTTCTCTGGCATACGAGTCTTTCAAAAAAGGGGAAGCCAATCATGAATATGAAAGGTTTTGTCAGGACAATTCCCATTGGCTCACAGACTTTGCCCTTTTTCTCGCCCTCAAATCCCATTTCAATGGAAAGATGTGGAATGAATGGCCTTCTGAAATACGGGACAGGAAAAGAGAAGCTCTGCAACCGTTTAAAGAAAAGCTTTTGGATAAAATGGAGTTTCACAAGTTTCTTCAGTACATCTTCTTCAAACAGTGGTTCTCAATTAAGCTCTATTGCAATCAGAAGGGCATTCATATCATAGGGGACATCCCCTTTTACGTGGAATACGACAGCGTGGAGCTCTGGACTAATCCAGATATATTCAAGCTCGATGGAGAAAAAAGGCCTTATGCTGTTGCAGGTGTTCCGCCCGATTACTTCAGTGAGACAGGACAGCTATGGGGCAATCCTGTTTATCGGTGGGACGTTTTGAGGGAGAGGGATTATGATTGGTGGGTTCAAAGGATAGGACATAACTTAAGACTCTTTGATCTGGTAAGGATTGATCATTTCCGTGGCTTTG
>JBAZOX010000332.1:0-2507 GCA_041648535.1 Desulfobacteria bacterium
CTCCTTTGTGTATATCCCTTTCGGAATCTTTTCCATTCTGACACCTCCGTCTTTGTATTTTACCTCAACTTTGGTGTCCACTAAAGACATCTTACATCAGACAATTCATCTTGCATATCGAAAAGGCGAAAGAAACTTGGCACATGTCCTCGTTCGAATTCGACCAGTACGTCTACATCACTGTTAGGTCCGAAGTCATCCCTCAGGACCGAACCAAATAGGGACAATTTCAGAATGTGGTGTTTTTTACAAAATGAAGTTATTTTGTCTTTAGATAATTCTATTTGTTTTCTTTCGTTCATTACCCCTCCCTAAATATCTTCGGGCTTTTTTGTCATCAACATCACAGATATTAATCTAACCAAATTTTGACAAAAAGTAAAGTAAAACCTCTTTTAACCTTGAAACTCTGGGGGCATAGTGCTAATAATTTGATATGGGCATGACAACTCAATTCATCATTTTTCTGAGCATCTTCTTTTCCCTCTACGGGTCTATGCATTTTTATGTCTACAGAAAGATCACATCCCAAACCGCTTTTCCCAGTGTAGTAAACATAGCCATTATCATCTTTCTAGCCCTAATGGTGGTCTCCCCGATACTCTTCAGGACATTTACGAGCAAGCGCATAGACGGACTTGGCTATATTCTAACAGTGGTTTCATCTTTCTGGATAGGCTTTGTTTTCTACCTTTTTTTGATAAATGTAGGGGTTGACATCATCAATATATCCGGTAAATTAATCAGCCGGGCAGCCTTTGGAGGGGACCCCTCCCTGCTTATCCCTAAGAGTTATCCCACATTCTTCTCAATACTCTTGATTGTAATTGGCATCTGTACCTATGCCTATTTTGAGGCGTTGAATATAGGTATCACCAGAGTCACTATTCAGACCTCAAAATTACCGGAAGATCTGGAGGAACTGGTCATTGCCCAGATTTCCGATGTTCACTTGGGGGTTCTGGTAGGGGAAAAGAGGCTAAAAAAGATTACATGTATCCTTAGGGAAGTCAAACCGGATATACTTTTCTCCACAGGGGATTTGGTGGATGGAAACCTGGATATTATGAGAGGACTGGCAGAAGAATTCAGGGGTATTAACCCAAGACTCGGGAAATATGCCGTTACAGGAAACCACGAATTCTATGCAGGGATAGAGCGGTCTCTAAGGTTCACTGAAGATTCGGGATTTATGCTCCTTCGCAACCAATACGTAAACCTCAATGGCATTATCAACCTCATAGGGCTGGACGACCCCACAGCCCAGAGATTCAAAAACAGGGCAGGAGAAGACATCTCCAAACTCTTTTCCAGGTGCAATCCTGATTTATTTACTGTGCTCCTCTACCATCAACCAAGGAAGTTCAGGGAAAATGCCTCCCTTCTGCCGATTGACCTTCAACTCTCCGGGCACACCCATAAAGGTCAGCTATTTCCCTTTAATCTCATAACCCATATCTTCTTTCCACTGCAAGGGGGATTTTTTGAGGTAAATGGCAAAAAACTCTATGCCAGTCGAGGCACAGGCACCTGGGGGCCTCCGCTCAGGTTTCTATCTCCACCCGAGATTGTTGTCATAAAACTGGAGAGTTTAAAGACAAAGGGAAATTAGAAATTGAAGGAGAGAGAAGAAGATATAGGAATATACATACATATCCCTTTCTGCATAAGTAAATGCCCCTACTGCGATTTCAATTCCATTGCAGCATTACCGATCCCCGAAGAAAACTATATAAAAGCCCTGATTAAAGAGATCGACAGCCATACTAAACCCCTGACAGTAAGGGGTAAACCTGCAAAAGGAGAGTTAAAGGAGTCTTTGTTTTTAGAAAAAAGGAAAAGTGCGGTTGTATCCATCTACTTTGGGGGAGGGACGCCTTCCCTGTTTTCCGTTGACAGTATAGCCAGGGTTATTGGCGAGATTATGTCTCAATTCTCATCAACTTCCAATATGGAGATAACCCTGGAGATTAACCCCAAAACCACTGATATGGAGAAAGTTCACGCCCTTTATGCCATAGGAATTAATAGATTGAGCTTAGGGGTTCAATCTTTTCAGGACAAATTCCTACAAAACCTGGGACGAATTCACACCTCTGCTGATGCCGTTAATCTTTTTAAAGATGCAAGGTCTTCCGGTTTCGGCAATATTGGTCTTGATTTGATCTTCGGCATACCTGATCAGACCCTGGATGATTGGGAAAGAGACCTGAGCTGTGCCTTATCTCTCAAGCCTGAACACATATCAGTATATAACCTGACCATAGAGGAGGATACCCCTTTTTATGATTTACAAGGGGAAGGGAAGATTACTTTGCCTGATGAGTATCTTCAGGTAAAAATGTACAGGCTAGCTCAAGAAAAGGTTGCTGCAGCCGGATATGAGCAGTACGAAATATCAAATTTTGCCTTACCGGGCTTCCGCTGCCGGCATAACGAAGGATACTGGACTTTGAAAGAATATTTTGGGTTTGGCGCAGGAGCACATTCCTATCTCAGGGATACAT